>CADBNG010000279.1 GCA_902795985.1 uncultured Lachnospiraceae bacterium | reverse complement strand
GTAATCCGTTCATCAATATCCGAACCGATCAGCAGGATATTCACGTCCTTGTCAAGGGAAGCAATATACTGCTTCGTATCCTCCGAAAGATTGTAAAGATCCGTTTCGCTCAGATCCCGGTCCATAAAACTGCCCAGCCGGCCGGCAGCGAGATTGACCGCGACTGCTGCCGCAATCACCAGCAGAACAAGAAGAGCGGAAAAACGGCCTTTTCTCTTTTTCTTCGTATTCATCCGTTTTCCTCCTCTCCTACATCCACTGCCTTTTCTTCACGCTCTGGATCGTCAGAAAGACGAACAGGAAGATAAAGGAAACATAAAGGATCACCGAACGCAGGTCCAGAAGGGAAGCCGTGATCACGCTGTCCATCGCCTTGGTCGTGGAGAACACCGCCAGAACTTTCCGGATCGCTCCCGCAAACAGACTGTCCTTCACAACAAACAGTACCGCGCAGACTGCTGCCAGGCATCCGGCCGCCGCGGCCGCCGGCAGGGTCCGTCCGGTTACGGAGCGGATGACGGCAAAAATCAGCAGGCAGACCGCCAGGAACCCGATCAGCGATGCCGTCGGCGTATAGGGAATGAATTCCAGCAGGCTGTCCCAGAGATAGAACAGGAGGATCACCGCGATCGACCCGATCGCCGCCGTGATCTGGCTCTCGGTCAGGGCCGAGATATACAGACCCGCGGCAATGTACAGACAGCCGGTCAGGAAGAACACGAAGATCCCCGCGTAATCCGTCCTGGGGTGCCAGGAGCCGAGGCTCCTTATGATCAGCGGGCAGACCAGCGACAGAGCCGCCGGGATCGCAAACACGCAGACCATGGCAAAATATTTTCCGAGAATGATCGACGTCACGGAGTTCGGCGACGTAAGGAACGCCTGATCCGTCTTTGCCCGCCGCTCTTCAGCCATGGACTTCATGGTCAGCACGGGAATCGCGATGATGAAGACGAAAAGCGATCCCTTCAGGGCATTGGCAAAATAGGGATTGCCCTGGACCACATTCATTGTGGTGAAATACAGGCCCAGAACGACGATCATGAACGCCGTGAAAACATATCCGGTCATGGAATTGAAATACGAGGAAATCTCTTTTCGGAATATCGCTTTCATCGTTCCGCCTCCTCATTTTCGTCCCCGGTGAACCTCATGAAAAGATCCTCCATGGTCACTTCTTCCGGACGGAGCTCCAGAACCGGCAGGTCCGCCTGCGCGAACGCGCGGAACAGCCCGGCCAGCGCTTCATCCTTCTCCGGCATGGCGATCCGGGCCGTGGCCCCTGCGCCGTCCCCTTCCGACACTTCGAATGAACGGATGAACGCGCAGCTTTCCAGGACGGAACGCACGTTTTCCGCGGTTCCTTCCGCCCTCAGGATCACCCGGTCTTTCGCGCCGGCCTTTTCTTCCAGTTCCCGGATCGTTCCCGATGCCGTGATCCGTCCGTTATTCAGAATGATGGCGTGGTCGCAGAGCGACTGGGCTTCCGACAGGATATGAGATGAAAAAACAACGGTATGTTCTCCGGCCAGGGAGCGGATCAGATCCCGGACATCTTCCAGCTGCTTCGGGTCGATGCCCACCGTCGGCTCATCCAGAATGATGATCTCCGGAAAACCCAGGATCGCGTAGGCCAGCCCGACTCTCTGCTTATATCCCTTGGAAAGATTGCCGATCAGGCGCCGGGACATTTCCCCGATCCGGGTCAGCTCCGTGACCTCATCGACCGCCTTTTTCTGTTCCGCCGCCGGCACATGCTTCAGCCGCGCCATGAACGTCAGGTATTCCCGCACCGTCATGTCCGCGTACAGCGGCGGGATCTCCGGAAGATACCCGATATGCTTTTTGGCTTCTTCAGGCTCCCGGGAAAGATCCTTTCCTTCGATGAACACTTCTCCGGACGTCGCGCCGATATAGCCGGTGATGATGTTCATCGTCGTACTCTTCCCCGCTCCATTCGGGCCGAGAAGCGCATAAACACATCCGGGCTCCAGTGTAAAGCTCACATTATCCAGCGCCAGATGATCTCCGTATTTTTTTGTAATACCGATCGCTTCAAGCATGGTGAAATACTCCGGTCAAACAATTAATCACTATATTATTCCCTATGGTTCAACAATTCAACCGCCTCTTTGGAGCGTCTTCGGCACACGGCCGGGCGCTCCCGTCCCCTCTAAAAAATCCCGCCTTCCGGCATTCCGGGAGGCGGGATGTCCTTTCTCTTCCGGCTACAGCCCAATAGCCGTCTGAAAAGATTCTTTTTATCAGTCGTTCATGTGCTTGGTGGCAAGCTCCATGTACTTGTCGTACCACTCTCTCAAGTCATACTGAGAGCTGGCCTGACGGTCTTCGAGCCATTCGTTGACGAAGGTATCGCCGGCTTCATACCAGGTGTTCATTTCTTCTTCCGGAACTTCATAGATCATCTGGCCTTCGTCCACAAGACGGGTCATCAGGTCGTCCACGATCGCGTTGTCGGCGGCGATCATCTCATCTTCGGAAAGCTGCAGACCTTCTCTGACGATCTGCTGGATATCCTCGGGAAGGCTGTTCCAGAAGTCGAGGTTCGCGACGAAACCGACGGTGCAGCAGTGGATACCGGTGTTTACGCCATAGAGCGTATGGGATTTGGTCAGTTCATTCGTCTTGAAGATATCGGTCAGTGCCATATGATGCAGGCAGCCGTCTACAACGCCCTTTTCCATGGAGGTATAGAAATCTGTCGGGGCCATAACAACGATCGTGCCGCCGCCCAGCGCTACGTAGCCGTTCATTTCGGCAACACCTTCGAGCTTTAAGCCCTGCAGGTCGTTGATCGCGTATACGGGTTTGTCCTGTACAAGGTGGACAGACATGCCGTCGGGATCCTTAACGGTAACCCAGGTCAGGTTCATATCGGCCATCTCAGCCTGGAAGGGGTTGTCCGGGGTGTCCAGGATCAGTTCACGAACCGCATTGGTCAGTCCCTGGGACTTCGGCATCGCCTGGGTGAAGGGCAGGGTCAGCATGGAAGCGACGGGGGTGGTTCCGGCTACCAGGTCGATCTGCCAGTAGTGGATGTCGCAAAGGCCCTGAGCGGTACCGGTCAGAGAATCGGCAGCTGTCAGCAGTGTCTCGGAGAAGTAGGGGGTCGCCTCAATGCGGCCGCCGCCTTTTTCGTTAATATAGTCGATCGCATGAACAAGTGCCTGGCCGGAGGGAATCGCTTCGGAATCCCATGTGCCGATACGGATCTTGTATACTTCGCCATCAGCGGCAGGAGCAGCTTCCTCAGCGGGAGCGGCTTCTTCAGCGGCACTGGAAGCGGCAGCAGCGGGAGCGGCTTCCTCTTTTGCGCTGGAAGCAGCAGCGGCGGGAGCGGCCTCTTCTTTGGTTCCGCAGCCGGCAAAGACGATCGACATGCTCATGGCAATCGCAAGGACTGTAGCAAGAATTGCTTTCTTTTTCATTTTTTTCCTCCTTTAAGGTGCTTTATATATATGGTTCTTGCAAACCGTGGGCTACTTATTGAAGAAGCAGGGTGAAATTGGGGAACAGGCAGAGGATCAGGATAAAGACCGCATCCGCGATAATGAATCCGATAACACCCTTGAAAATGGTACCGACCGGCAGCTTACAGGCATTGGACAATACGAACACGTTCATGCCGATGGGCGGTGTGATCTCTGCCATTTCCATCAGGGCAACAACCATGACGCCGAACCAGATGCCGTTGAATCCCAGCGAAATCATGACCGGATAGAAAATCGGCACAGTGATCAGGATGGCTGCAAAAATATCCAGGAAACAGCCCATGATAATGTAGGCGACAACGATTGCCAGCATGATGACGCCTTTGGACATGTTCAGCTCCGCCATTATCTTATTTAAGGTGTTCGGGATGTCCGCAGCCGTCAGGAAGCGCATGAAGATATGGGCGCCGACCAGCATCATAATGATCATACCGCAGGTCTGCACGGCATCGCGCATGGATTCGATGATGTTTTTCAGGGTCAGCCGTCTGTCAATGGCAGCTACGACCACCGCGCCGAACGCGCCGATGGCACCGGCCTCAGTGGTGGTTACGATTCCGGCATAGATGCCGCCGAGAACGACGATCATGAGCACGATGACCGGCCAGGTTTTTCCGATCGTCTTTCCTCTCTGCTTCCAGGTGGCTTTGGGTCCGGAAGGCGCCATGTTCGGTTTTACCCGGCCGATGATGGCGAATACGGCACAGAACAGAACGACCTGCAGAATACCCGGCAGAAGGCCGGCCATGAAAAGTTTGCCGATCGATTCCTGGGTCAGCATGCCGTAAAGGATAAAGCCCATGCTGGGCGGGATCATAACGCCGATGGAACCGCCGGCCGCAAGGGCTCCCGCGGAAACGCCTTCATCATATCCGTGACGGACCAGTTCCGGATAGGCAACCTTGCTCATGGTTACGGCTGTGGCCTGGCTGTGGCCGCAGATCGCGGCAAAGATACCGCAGGAAGCGACGGAAGCCATGCCCAGACCGCCCCGGATATGTCCGAGGAAGCTGGACGCGAAATCAAACAGTTCTTTTCCGATACCGGTATTGGCGATCAGGGTTCCCATGAAAACGAACATCGGAACACAGCTGAACGTATAGACCGCTACCTGGGAATACGGTTCCAGACCGACAAACATGCAGGCCTGGTTCAGTCCCTTCAGATACCAGACCCCGAAGAAACCGACAATGCCCATGGCAAAGCCGACGGGGACCCGTAAGAAAATCAATACAAGAAGAATAACGATTCCGAGAATGCCGATTGCAGTTAAACTCATCTTGCCTTCTCCTTTCCGACAAAAATCAGCGACAGCAGATTCACGAACATGGTAGCTGCCACCACACCCATCAGAACGGATGTAATGTAATAGAAAGGATAGACAGGCCAGCGGGTGATCGCCCCGACCGCATGCATTTTCATCTGCTGTGTGCCCTGCAGCCAGATCTCATAGGTCATGAGAATGGTAAAGGCCATGCATGCGATCTTATCTATGACGAGAATGACGTGCTGCGCGGCCATCGGAAGTTTCGTCGTAAGAAGATCGACCTTGATATGGCCGAACTGCCAGGTCACCCACGGCATGGCAAAATAAGTTACAAAGACCATGCCGAACTGGGTCATTTCCATGACTCCCTCAAGCGTTTTGCCCGCGAATGTCCGGTAAAGAACGTCGGCCACGGTAATGCACATGATCAGAACCGTTACAACGATCGCGACGATGCTGATCACACGAAGAACCTTATCGGTGATTTTCTCAAGCCGATTGTCGTATTCATAACTCCAGGCTTTCTTAAACAAAGTTCCCTGTTCCCCCCTTCATAGTTTCGTAGACGTGTTGCAGTTTATTCTATGCCGAAACGGACGAATAACTACTGTTTTTTCCAGATTTCACCGGTATCCAGTCCCCATTTTTCAAACATTTTATTGTAGAACTCCGGGCGGGGCGTATCGAACTGCAGTCCGTAGGCCAGCTCCCGGTAACCGAATCCGGCGCGGCTGAGCTGTTCCAGATTTCCGACGACGGCGCCGAGGTTTTCGGTACGGAGGGTGAACATCATCTCATCCTCGTCCGTCAGGGCTCTTTCGTATTCGCCGGGGTCCGGAATGGTAATGTTGTAAGGTTTCCCGTTCAGGACGGGAATGGAAGAATGGACGCAGGAATCCACACTGTCCAGGCTGAGCTCCAGTTCTTCTCCCGTTTCAAACCGGACCGCCATCATGATGCTCCGAAGCTGGGCGGGACGGCAGTATACGGTAATGATGTCCGGTACAAAGTTCGCTTTCTCAAGAGGCGCAAGGCAGAAACCGACGGGCTTCCGCTCTGCCTGCAGGCGGGGATATATATTCCGGAGAAATTCAATTCCCTTTTCCCTCTCTTTGAAAAACAGAAGCGGACCCAGATAATTCAGGTCGCCTTCGTCGAGATCCACCAGCCCATAGGAGACCAGCGGCCACACGCACCAGTGGTCCTCCTTCAGCATCGCAAGGCTCTTTCTTTCCCGGCGGACCATGGCGTAGGCCTGACACATGGAAAGGTGTCCTTCACAGTCCTTCATCGGACGGATGGCGCCCTCCGGGATCTCCTCTTCCGAATACAGGAGTTTCAGCGCGATCGGTGAGTAGCGCAGGATCAGCAGTTCATTCAGTTTTTTACCCAGTTCGTTCAGGTTTTCCACTGTGTTTTCCATCTGTAATTCCTTCCCGGCTGCATCGGACCGGAACGCTCCGGCGCATCCTGGACTGCCCCACTCTGAACATTAAAGAAAATTTACCATTTTCTCTCAGGCAGTTCCAACAAAAAAAAGTTCTATGGAAAAACGAAAAGTTTATTCAATCTTCCCGTTGCCCATGTATAATCAACAGTAAAGAGATTACTCGTCCATCTGCCAAAAATCAAGAAATAAATGCCGGTTATATAAGAAATTACCAAAAAGCAACTCATCGAAGCCGCCGATTAAGAGGCTTTACGCCTCTGGCGCCGGGATGACGTCTGCTTCCGCAGCGGCCCGGTCGCTGCGGAAATGATTCCGGAGGATGAAAAATGACGAAATTAAATGAAGAAATCATGGAGATCCAGTCCCTGCTGAAGCTTACGCTGAATCCCCAGGCCGTAAAAATGATCGAAAAACCGGAAGAAATACCGGAAGAAGCGCAGATCGCGTCCGAAACAACCGGTCATCTCGCCTACTGTCAGGCCCAGGCCCTGGCTAAAAGGGACGGAAAAACCATCTATATGGAGAAGAAGGATCACTGGTGCTGGGCCTCTTTAGTGGGCTTCGGACATGTGGACTGCAGCCCTTCCACTCCGGCCTTCGAGGAAATCGCCAGGAATCTGGGCATTGCGGATCTCGATGAAGCCCGGGCCTTTTTCGCGAAATTTCCCATGCTTCCTTACGGAAAATACATCGGAACGGTTGTCGGGCCGGCGCAGAGCGTTTCCTATGACCCGGACGTGGTCCTGATCAGCTGCGACAACAACTTCCAGCTCCGCACCCTGATCTGGGCGATCAAGAATAAGACCGGAAAACTGCTGGAAGTGTCCCTCGACGCCATCGATTCCTGCGTTCACACCATCGTCACCAGCATGCTGACCGGGGAATACACCGTGGCCATTCCGGACCCCGGCGACCAGGAACGGGCCCTCTCCGATAAGAACGAAATCATCCTCGGCGTACCCGCTGCCCGGGTCTCCGAGCTTCTGGACGGCCTGCGCACCATCTGCGCCATGAAAGTAGGCTATCAGGACATGCAGTATTTCATGAAATACGATTACGAACGTCCGCCCTTCTACAACCGCCTCTATGAACTCTGGGGCCTGGAAACCGGCAGCGACTGGGACCGCGGAGACTCCGGCAAAAAATAACGCGAAGGGGACAGTCCCCTTCGCCCCCCTGCTCCGTCCCTTCCGG
>CADBNG010000278.1 GCA_902795985.1 uncultured Lachnospiraceae bacterium | reverse complement strand
GGATTCGATGCGGCTCATATCCAGGATGTCATTGATAATCCCCAGCAGGTGATGGGCGGAAACCCCGATTTTTTCCAGATGCTCCCGGGTCTGGTCCGAAATATCCGGCTCATTCAGCGCGATATTGTCGAGACCGATAATGGCATTCATGGGGGTCCGGATCTCATGGCTCATGTTGGAGAGGAACGCCGTTTTGGCCTTGTTGGCCGCTTCCGCTGCCGCCAGCGCGTCCTGAAGGACCTGATTCTGTTCCATGGTCTTGCGGGTTTCCAGATCCACGTCCACAAAGCAGGCGCCCACGGCGTGTACCATATGGTCTTCCCGGTCCTCCGGATGGCGCACACCGGCAAAGCGCACTTCCTCCCAGGTATCCCGTCCATGCCGGTGCACCAGATAGCGGCAGGAAATAACCCGGTGTTCCTTAAGTCCCTTCTGGATGTTTTCCGGCTGAATAAACTGCAGGAATTCCTCCCGGTATTCTTCTTTAATATTCTTTTCCGCGTAAGCGGTTACCGAGGCGAGGTACGGGAAGCGGTCGCCTTCTTTAAAGCCGCCGGCCACATCGGAATGGGACTGGTAGCAGACGCCCTGGTCCTTATCCAGATCCAGATAATAGACGCTCCAGTAGTTGGACGCGAGCGCGGTGATCAGGCGGTTCTGCTCTTCCTGCTGCTGTTTCTGCACCAGAAGCTCCTCCTGCAGCTGGAGCCGCTGTTCCAGTTCCTGCTGTTTAATGCGGTTCTCCGCGTCCGCCGCTTCTCTTTCCATTTGAAGCCGGGTATTCTTCCGGGTCTGATAAATCAGATAGCCGAAGATGGCCAGCAGAATAATGACAGCCAGCACCGACTGCAGAATGCTGCGCCGGATAATTCCGTTGGAAATCGAATCAATCTGTTCGCTGATGACGCTTTCCCGGATCAGGTAAGTCAGGAGCCAGTCGGTTCCTGTAATCGGGACATAGGCCAGGGTCTCGCGGATCCCGTTATATGTGAACGACACAACGCCCCGCTGACTGCCCTGAAACTCCCCGAGAAAATCGTCAAAGGAGTATCCGGGTTCATATTCCGCATGTTCCATGGCCTCCAGAAGATTGTCTTCGGAAGCCAGTCCGCCCAGAACCGTATTCGTCAGCGCCACGCCGTTTTCCGTGTAGATATTGCAGAAAGTGGCACTATCCTCCTGGGACTGCAAGGAAACGCCTGTGAGCATTTCCTGCATATTGATCTCCATGAAACTGACGATCAGGTGCTTTCCTTCGGACGCCAGGTCCACAGGCATGGCGATAATGACTTTCTTTTCGGCGCTTTTCAGATTCTTCACGGAAATCTCCGTCTCTGAAAGCTGAAGATGATCAAAATTGTATTCGTCGATATTATCCTGGACGCCGACGGAGGTATAGATCAGGCCTTCCGTATCCACGAATGCAAACTTCTCCAGGCCGAAAAGCGCCTTCATCTTTATCTGGTAGGCCTGCCGGTGGGCTTCGTCCTGCAGATCCTCTTCCGTCATCAGGTCCAGGGCTGTCTTCATATCAGAGATCCGGTCCTGCAGGTTTTCCGCGATGACCTGCTCTCTTCTCCCTGCCAGCTCATCCAGATAGAGAAGCGAAACCGAACGCACGGCTTTTTCCGTATCTTTTCCCGCGCTTCTTCCCATCCAGATCGTAGTAAGAACCAGCACAAGCATGACGATGGCTACCCCGATAAAGGCGATCGTCGCTGTATTTACCTGTCCTGATTTTCCTGTTTTCATGTCTGCCTCCCATCATCCTGCCCGTCCGATGATCTCTGTCCTGCTTTTCCGCGGATTGCCGCTTTTCCCGCAGGCCCTGTTCCATCTGTCCGGATCCCTATAACAGCAGCTGCGACAGTGTCTCCATCATCTTCGGAATATCGTAAGGCTTGGCCAGATGACCGTTCATACCGGCTTCCAGCGCCAGCTTCCGGTCTTCTTCAAACGCGTTCGCGGTAACAGCAACGATCGGGATATCCGCCTTCGGTTTCTCCCCGAACCCCCGGATCAGCCGGGCGGCCTCATAACCGTCCATGACCGGCATCTGAATATCCATCAGGATAATATCGTAAGTACCGGCCGGCGCTTCCTCCATCTTTTTCACGGCTTCCTCGCCGTTTCCGGCGATTTCCACTTCCAGCCCGGCCTCTGTCAGGATCGCCTGCGCGATCAGCTGGTTCATCTCGTTGTCTTCGGCCAGCAGGATTCTTTTACCGGTGAAGTCCGCGGTTTTTTCTTTCGGTTTTTTCTCTTCCGCTGCTTTCTGGAACGGCGCGGCCAGCACTCTGCGCAGTTCGGAGAGAAAGATGGGTTTCGAGCAGAAAGAGGTGACGCCGGCTTTTCGGGCTTCCTCTTCAATCTCCCCCCAGTCATATGCGGTAAGAATGATGATCGGGGCATCGTCTCCGACAATGCTCCGGATTTGCCGGACGACTTCGATGCCGTTCATATCCGGCATCTGCCAGTCAATAATATAGGCGTTGAACGCATCCGACTGCTTCAGGGCTTCCTTTGTCCGGATCACAGCTTCTTTCCCCGAACTCGCCCAGTCGGGTTTCAGCCCGATGGTCCGGAGCATGGAGCAGACCGAAAGGCAGGTATCCGTATCGTCATCCGCCACGAGCGCCCGCAGGCCCTGAAGCTCGGGAATCGCCTCGATCCGGACAGGATTCCCGCTCAGCCGGCAGGGAATGGTAACGATGAATTCGGTGCCTTTTCCTTCTTCGCTGTTGACGGAAACCGTTCCGCCCATCATATCCACAATGCTCTTGGTGATCGCCATGCCCAGTCCGGTACCCTGGATCCCGCTGACCGTGCTGGTTTTTTCACGGGTAAAGGCTTCGAAAATCGTCTTCTGGAATTCCCGGCTCATGCCGATGCCCGTATCTTTTATACGGAATTCAAAAACGGCGTGCGCGGGAATCGGCGAGGTTTTTTCCGTTACGCAGAAACTGATCGTCCCTCCCCTTGGCGTAAACTTGATGGCATTGGAGAGGATGTTCAGGAACACCTGGTTCAGGCGCAGCTTGTCCGTAATGATATCCTCGTTGACCACATCCTGGGTATCGATATTGAAATTCAGCTGTTTGGCGGCCACGTTTGCGTGAACAATGGTGCGCAGGTCATGGATCAGGTCGGGCAGATGAATCTCCGTCTCCTCCAGCGTCATCTTCCCGCTCTCGATACGGCTCATATCCAGCACGTCGTTGATGAGGGACAGCAGATGCTGGCTGGATACCGTGATCTTGCCCAGATAATCCAGCACCTGCTCTTTCTGATCGATATGGGACGCCGCCAGCGCCGTGAAGCCCACAATCGCGTTCATCGGCGTCCGGATGTCATGGGACATGTTGTTCAGGAAGGTCGTTTTCGCGCGGTTGGCATGCTCCGCCGCCACCAGCGCGTCGGCAAGCGCGTCTCTCTGCGCCCGGTCCTCCCGGACCGTTTCCGTCACGTCGCTGTGATATCCGCGCAGAAGGTACCGGCCTGCCCCGTCGGATTTCGCCGCCCCCCCGCAGCGCACATACATCTCATGTCCGTCCGGATGAATCCAGCGGTACGTGTTTTCGGAAAGCTTTCCGTCGAGCATCTCGCTGATGCTCTTCTGCACGCCCGGGATCTCCGATTCCGGGATGCGGGAGTACCAGGCATCATACGTCTGCTCTTCGGTCAGATCCCGGCCGGCGATTCCAAGCAGTTCTTTCATCTTGAAGTTGGCGCGCATTTTCGGGGTCTTGCCGTCCTCCAGCGTAATATGCCACATGCCGATGCCCGCGTCCGCCATAATGCCGTCGGTATCGGCCAGCTCCTGTTTGCTGTATTCCAGTTCGAGTCTGCGCTCTTCCTGCTCCAGCTGCTCCAGGCGCACCGCGGTGGTATCGGTTTTCAGTACGATGCAGTATTCCGATTCCGGATCAACGGAATAATAGTCGAAACGTTTGTAAAAATGTCCGTCTTCCATATCCACTTCAATATCCACGGAATAGGGTTCCTTGACCCTGAACATTTCAAAAACGGTTTTCAGGTCCATTTCTTCGCGGATTTTCTGCCGGTAAGCCTCATCCTTCGGCAGGGCGGGAATAATCTGGGTCTCCAGATACTCCCGATAGGAGCCGTGTTTGACCTTCGGGAAAATATTGCCATGCTCGATCATGCCGGCATCGCCGATGGCCACGTCATAAACGTCACGGGCAATGTATGCCACCAGGTCAAACTGCTTGGCCAGGATCCTCCCGTTAATGGTGGACGCCAGCTTTTCCGGGTTGTTCGACTCTTCGGAAATGAACGCGACGAGATCGCCCGTCAGCGGATGGCGCGTCACGTTTGCGGAGATTTTCACATAAAAGACCGAATTGTTCGGCAGTCTGGAATAAAGAACTTTGCTGACCGAAACATTGCCGTCCATATAGGCCTTTGTCAGGGCGTCGATGCTGAAGGTCTCCAGAAAAACCTTCCGCTCATTCTCGATCGGGAAATAGGCTGCCCGGCATTCCAGCGATTCGGCAAACGTCAGCTGCTCATACTCCGGAACAAAATTTGAAACGCCGTTGGCCTCCTCGACGATGTTGCGGGTCAGGTTGGCGCGGACACGGGCAAGGGAATCCTCGTCCGTCTGGTGAAAGCTTTCGCCAAGGCTTGTATAAACGCTCTGCAGCTGTTCCTCGTAACGTTTCAGCCGTGTCACGTCCGTATAGGTGCAATAGACGTAATGCCTGTCATAGTCATCAATAAAAGCATAATGGATCGCGCACCAGATGATATTGCCCCTGTTCGTGATCTTACGCACCGTAAGGTCCTGCGAGCCGTCCTCAGCGACACGGTTCTGAAGCATGTTCTTTACGAGCGGGAGATCCTCCGGACAGGTATTCGCGAACAGGTTCTCGCCGTCCAGAAGCTTCATCCCCTCTTCCTGGGTATCGCATTCCATCATTCTGGCAAACGCGGGCGTTACAAACACCGCCGACAGGTAACCGTTCTCACTCTGCTGAAGCAGGCAGGCGACATTGTTCACCTGGGAAACAACCCGCATAAAATGCCGGTGTGCTTCATCTCCGTCAAACCTGTGCACAATTGATGATTTCATATGATTCATTCTGTCAGCGCCCTTTCTTTACATAGGTCAGTTCGATGTCATACCCGAGGGCTTCCATCATTTTGACAAAAGTGTGGTTCACCACACCGTCCTGCCGCTTGATAATCCGGTTGACATACTGGCTCGTGGTTTCGATTTTATCCGCCACTTCCGCCTGCGTCAGCCCTTCTTCAATGCATTTGACCTTGACATCCACTTCTATATTGTTTTTTACCATGGCCTCTCTCCATCGCTGCACAGCACTCTATTTATTCTAACACAAATCGGATAATTAATAATATCACATTACTGCATCCTTTTCTAGCGTTATTAAAGGCAGGGAAAATCGTGCTGAGTTGTAATCTGAGACGCTGCCGGCTGTGACAGGACCGGACTTTTTTCCTGCTCCGGCCAGCCCCAAAGTATCCCCTCCGGCCGCTTCACTCACAATATTTAAGGATCATTTCTTTGACCTGCCTTATATTAATCGGATTCGTTCCGGTTTCATAAGTGAGAATCAGTTTTTCCCCCGGAAAAATGCCGTTCGCCTGATAAGCGGCGATCTTCCGGATGGCCTTCTCCGCGTATTCCGGAACATCCATCATGCCCATGTGTTCCCAGAAAAGCTGTTCCCGCTTTCGGATATTCAGAATTGTAAAATCAGGATAAACCGTTCCAAAGCCCTCCAGCTGAAGCGGACACTCGTATCGATACGGTATCCTGTGCCGATAAAGCTGATCCGCGATAATAATTTCCGATTTTGACCGGACCCTTTCACCCTTTTCCGTAAGCAGTTCCGGATATTCATCCGGAAAATCCTTTCCCCGGTACCCGGTCTGCTGCCACTGCTGCAGGAACATTTCATCCGTCAGCGTTTCCGGAACAACCAGTTCCTTTCTCGCCGCCGTAAGGCTCTCATAGACTGTCTCGAAACCCTCTTGCGGCATTGTCCCCAAAAAGGATTCAATCGCTTTCATCTCCCTGCGGAGAATTCCGACCATCCTGATATCATATTCTTTCTGGGCAAGTGCCCGCGCCAGAAATTCATCTTCCTTCCGGATATATTTCCCTTTTCGTTCCGATGGCATCCGGCGGTGATAGTATTGGACTTTTCCCTTACTCCGGCTGACCCTGAGTGTCCCCTCCGGTGCCTGTTGAAGCCGTGCCAGGATGCGCTTTTCATGTTGAATCAGGCAGTGTTTTCTCTCTTCCAGTTCTTTTCGAATTGAGTTCATGGCAGACAGATCCTTTCATATTGTATTCATTGCAGACGTATTCTTGCATGTTGAATTTAAAGCAGACAGATTCTTTCATATTGAATCCCGCAGCAGACAGATTCTTTCATATTGAATCCCACAGCAGACAGATTCTTTCGTATTGAATCCCACAGCAGACAGATTCTTTCATATTGAATCCCACAACAGACAGATTCTTCATAGAGGCAGGACACAGGAAAGGAGCCTGTCCCTGAAAGACGGCCACATTGTGATTGATTGATGAATTGCAACCGTCCAGGAAGTGCTTTTAGTTGACATAATTTTGTATTTGTTCACCGGTCGGACGGTTACAACAAGGGGGGGAAAGAGAATGCATCCGCCCGAATC
>CADBNG010000277.1 GCA_902795985.1 uncultured Lachnospiraceae bacterium | reverse complement strand
GCGGCTTCAAAAGCACCGGCGGCCAGCTTCTGTTCCACGTCAAAGTCCGGCCGGATCTGCCGGCGGCAGCGGTCAACGACCCAGGCGACGCTTTCCATGGTCGGCGCGAAGGAAACGACTGCGCCGATTTTCTGATAGTCCCGGGCGGCTTTTTCAAAAACGCCGATATCCGCCGCAACCAGCGGAAGGTCCGTGCAGAGCTTCAGCTCGTCAATGAGCGGGGAAAAGATGGTGCAGGAGAGAAGGATTCCGTCCACACCCAGCTCCCCGGCGCTGCGCATCAGGCCGACCATCCGGGCCATGTTTTTTCCGGAGATGCGGCCTTCCTTTTTTCCGAGCCAGGACATACCTTCGTCCATGAAATGGAAAATCTCAAGATCCGGGAACTGCTTTGCGGCCAGATCCACCGGATCAATGGACAGTTTTGTTGCGTTCATTACAGCAATTTTCACTTTATTTTCTCCTTTTTTTACGCCGGATGCGCAAAGAAAGCAGCGTCCGGCAATGGTACAGGACGGCTTTTCAAACGGTCATCCTGCGGGATTTCCCTCATCTTTTACCAGGACATGAATCCATTTATCATACTGCCGGATCCGGATCGCGGCGGGGATGCATTTCAGCAGCTGATCGCTCTGCATGAAGATCACGATCCATTCCGGTCCGAGATGCCAGACGTACAGTCCCAGGAAGGACAGCGGGATGGCAATAACCCACATGAAAACAATGTTCATTTTTGAAGTGAATACCGTATCACCGCCGTTCCGGATTACACCGAACAGGAGGGGAACTTCATAGGCCATGCCCATCATGACCACGCACATGATGATCAGGAGCCGGTTGGAAAGCTCCATGGCTTCCGGCGTCAGGGTATACAGGGAAAGCAGCGGACCGCGGAGCAGATAAAGGATCAGCGCAAGTACAACTCCGATAATGAGGCAGATTACTTCGATCGTCCGGGCTCCGGCACGGACATCCTCCATTTTACCCCGGCCGATGGTGATGCCGGTGGTGATTCCGGCGGCCGCCGTGAAGGCCAGGGCAAACACTTTGACGTATTGATAGAAAGTGGATGTCACGGAATTGGCGGCGATGGCATCCGTGGACATCTTGCCCAGAAGGGCACCCTGGATCGGGGTGCCGACCGCGAAGGCGATGCTGGCGATCAGCAGGGGAATATCGATTTTCATGTAATCGCGCAGAAGTTCCGGATCATGCCGGAGAAAGTCCGACTGGAAGAAATGCAGTTTCTCGTCCTTTTTTGCCACATACACGACAATAATGATCATCTCCACGATCCGGGCGGTAAGGGTTGCCCAGGCGGCGCCTTCCACACCCAGCCGGGGGAATCCCAGGTTTCCGAAGATCAGCAGATAGTTCATCCCCGCGTTGATCAGAAGCGAAACAATGGAGATCCTGAAGGAAATGCCGACGGTCTCCACGTTCATCAGCAGATTGATGAGCGTAAAGGAGATGGCATAAGGGAAAAAGGTATATTTAATGATGCGCAGATAGGCCGTGCCTTCCGCGATGATGGCAGGATCGGAAGTGAAAATGCTGACCAGACCGGCAGGAATAACAGCAGACAGAACAAAGAATACAGCGCCGATGATCAGTATGAATTTCAGGGCAATGCCCCCGAGCCGGTTGATGGTCGCAATGTTTTTCTTTCCCCAGTTCTGAGCGCCGAGGACCGAAAGACCGTTCCCCGCTCCCTGAAAGAAGCCGGTCAGAAGGAAAAAGATCTGATTGACGCAGGCGGCTGCGGAAAGAGAGACCTGGCCGAAGGAGCCCAGCATCAGGTTGTCGATCATATTGACGCTGTAGTTGACGATATTCTGCAAAGAAACGACCAGCAGAACATGAAACAGTGTATGGTAGAACTGCCGGTCCCGGATAAAATAGGTTTCTTTTACGGATTCGTTCATTATGTGTCGGTGCTCCTTAGAATCAGCTATTTATCATAATAACGCGGATTGGAAGAAACGGACAAGTTCTATTATGATATAATATAAAAAACGATGATTCTTCATTCATGTGAATATTCCCGCCGAGTGTTACAGTTAAAAAAGGAGAAAGCAGTATGAGATGCTATGAAGGTCCTGTTCTCTCTGTGAACCAGAAAGATGAAGTGTTCCGGTATCTGGTGGAAGATCAGGGCCGGATCGTCTATGTGGGCAATTCGTTACCGGATCCATATCAGAATGCGGAAAAAATCGAGCTGGGAGAGAAAGCGCTGATTCCGGCTTTTGTCGACACGCATCAGCATTTTGCGTCTTTTTCCACCTTTCAGGCAGGGCTGAACGTCATGGAAGCCGAATCCAATATCGAAATATCCGAAATGATCCGGAAGTTTGCGCAGAGATCCCGGAAAAAGACACTGATCTGTTTCGGCGCTTCCCCTTATTCGGTGAAAGAAGGCCGGCTGATCAGCCGGGAAGAACTGGACGCG
>CADBNG010000276.1 GCA_902795985.1 uncultured Lachnospiraceae bacterium | reverse complement strand
TATAACATTTTCGCGTTTCCGAAATTAACGCAGTACGTATTTTTCAAAGAAAGGACAGGCGGCCTTTCGAGCCTGCTCGACTTTTTCTTCCATTAGGGAGACGGAAATGGCGGATCGAAAACTACCGCGTTATTTTCCGAAAGGAAACGATTCAAAGCGCTGGGCGAAGTGATGTTTCCCTTGCCAGGCCGTGTATCCTTTGATATAATGTGCATAACCGGATAAGAAGGAAATCTGCCAGCTGTCAATTGTTCCGCCGCTTCGCTTACTGCAGAGCGTAATTGCCAGATTCTAGAAGGAGGATGCTCCCATGAAGAAAATGCTGTGGTTCATGTTCACATTTGGCCTGTTCGGACTGATTGCCTGCGCTCCGGCATTGGCCGCGTCCAGCGGGACCTGTGGCTCCGGCCTGACCTGGTCCCTGAGCAATTCCGGCACGCTAACCATAAGCGGAACCGGGGCCATGACAGATTATTACTCCGCCACTTCATCTCCGTTTTATAACAATCAAGATATTTTGCAGGTCATTATTCAGGATGGCGTATCATCCATCGGTGATTATGCGTTCCACAGCTGTAATGCCCTAGAGAGTATTTCCATACCTGACAGTGTTTCTTCCATCGGGAAAGATTCTTTCAGAGGTTGTTCCGCTCTCACCGGCATCCACGTTCCAGAAGGCGTGCAAAGCATCCGACCTGAAACCTTCTATGGCTGCACATCGCTGACGGAAGTCGTCCTCCCGTCGACGATCACGGTAATCGGCTACGACGCCTTTAACTATTGTGAATCCCTGCAAACCATATCCATTCCGAGCCAGGTGGCCACATTGGGTTCTTTCGCTTTTGGCAACTGTACAGCGCTGCGCAGTATTACCCTGCCTCAGGGTGTTGAGACAATACCCTATAGTTGCTTTATCTATTGCAGAAACCTCACGCAAGTGAATCTCCCTTCCTCCCTCACCACCATCGGCGAGCGCGCTTTTCTGTGCTGCTCCAAATTCACAAGCTTCGTGATCCCGAATCATGTGACAACCATCGACAAATCCGCATTCTGGGCCTGCAGCGCCCTGACCAGCATGAAGATTCCGGACAGCGTGACCACAATTGGATCCGGCGCCTTTGAAAGATGCACTGCCCTTACCAGTCTCACGATCCCTGAAACAGTAACGGAAATCGGAAAAGACGCCATGCTTGATTGTCCGAATTTGACCGTTTATTGCTACGAGAATACCAGGGCGTCCTACTACTGTGGACAGAATAGCATCACATATGAAATCATTCTGAAAAAATGTGGTGACGATCTGAATTGGTCTCTTCGCAACGGCGTGCTGAGCATATATGGCATAGGCCCCATGTATGATTATACCGTCAACAATCCGTCTCCTTTCCGGGACCGGGCGAATACCATTACCCGGATCGAAATCGGCGAGGATGTGACCAGCATCGGAAAACAGGCGTTCTGGGGCTGCGGCGCGACGGAGGTCCGGTTCTCGTCCGATGGCTGCCTCCACGTCATCGGCGATCAGGCATTCTATAAATGTGCTTCTCTGAGTTCCCTGAACCTGCCCGATACACTCACCACCCTGGGGCAGCGCGCGTTTTCCAGTTGTACTTCCCTTGAAACCATAACCCTTCCGGACAGCCTGCCCAGCATGGGTATTTACACGTTTGAGGGCTGCACGTCCCTTCAGAACGTCACGCTTTCCGGCGGCATGACCACCGTGCCCCAGGGGGCTTTCGATTATTGTACGTCCCTGGCTTCCGTGGATCTCCGGAACATCAAGACGGTGGGCAACTATGCGTTCCGGGACTGCTCGTCGCTTCAGGAGATCGAGTTCGCCAGCGGGGCTACCCATATCCTGGCCTACGCCTTCCAGCGCTGCTCCGGCCTTGCCAAAGCGGTCCTTCCGGCCACGATTTCCAACATTGGAAGCGATGCCTTTGCGGAATGTCCGAATCTGACGATATTCGGCGCGAACGGTTCCTATGCGTCCGTATATGCGGCCAACAACAGCATTCCCTTTGTATCCATCACCTTGATGGAGCCGGACTTTTACCTCCCGGCAGGGTTGAAAAGGCTGGAAGAAGACGCCCTGTTCGGCGTAAATGCAACAGTGATCTATCTTCCCGATGGCGTGACCTATATTGGTACACATGCGCTGGCAGGATGCCAGCATCTCAAACAGGTCCGGATACCCGCCAGCGTTACGTCCGTGGGCGAGGAAATCTTCAACGGCTGTCCCATCAATGTGGTGTTGTTTGGCAGCTCTGAATTCGCCAGGCAGCTTGCAAACACTTATGGCCTGATCTACGTGGAGGAATGACTGGCCAATCTCAATGCCAGCTTTACAACAATCAGTTTCTTTTCAGCGCCGCAGTAAAGTGCGGCGCTTCTTTTATGCACTTCCGGAGGTGACCAACCCATGATCTGCGTATACCCGGC
>CADBNG010000275.1 GCA_902795985.1 uncultured Lachnospiraceae bacterium | reverse complement strand
GGGACGGTTCCCTGTCGCCATTTTCACTTTTGTTATTTTGCCAATTCAGGGTGCGGGATATTGCTGCACTGGTTTAATCTAATTATGAAAGAATAAACGGAGAGCGGCTTATGAATCTCTCAGAATACGATCAAAAGTATGTACGCATAAAGGACATCTACGGAGAAACATTCACAGGACTCGCCTGTTACGGCATCGGCGACTTTCTGATGTGTGAGTACGGCGGAGATGAAGACGGCATTTTCATTGGAGACTGCCTTATTTATCATTCCCAGATTGAATCCATAGAGGAGATCGAAGTCCATGGAACCGTTGAAATATGGGCGGAACCGATGCTTCTGCGCCCGTACCGTCCGGAAGACGCGGAGCCGCTTTACGAAAGGCTGGGAACAGATCCGGACATCGATCAGTATTCCGGCTGGAATCCCTACGCGACGCCGGAAATGGCGCGGGAAACCGTGCGCCGGTTTATCGACAGCTATGATGACAGCCATTCCTATTCGTGGGTAATGGATAGTGACGATGTTCTGGCAGGGACGATCGGCGCCTATGATTATAAGGATAACCGGATCGAAGTCGGCTTCAGTGTGGTGCGGGCCTGGCGGGGGCGCGGGATTGCGACGCTGGCGCTGAAAAAAGTACTGGAATACCTGACGGAAAATGAAGGGATCCCCTGTGTGACAGCCTGGTGCGCCGCGGAGAATGCCGGATCGCGGCGGGTGCTGGAAAAGGCCGGGATGCAGTTTGTCCGCACGGAAAAACAGGCTCTTACAGTCGGTGACAGAACCTACGACAAACGGATCTACGAATACAGGCCATGAAACAGACAAGTCAGGACAATCTGAAAAAAATCACGGAGCTGAGGCACCTTCTTCACAGCCGCCCGGACCGGTCCGGGCAGGAATCCGGAACGATCGGCATCCTGAAAAATTTCCTGCGGGAGAATACGGCCCTCGGGATTGTTGACCGGGAGGGCTGGTTTTATGCGGTAAAGCATCCTTCTGCCGAATCGGCGGCCTCCCCGATCGCTTTTCGCGCGGATATGGATGCGCTGCCAATGGATGAGGGGATTTCTCTTCCCTATGGATCCGTCCGCAAAGGCCTTTCTCACAAATGCGGACACGACGGGCATATGGCCGCGCTCTGCGGCCTGGCTTTGGAACTGGACAAAAGGAAGGTGAACCGGACCGTTTATCTGATCTTCCAGCCTGCGGAGGAAATCGGGCAGGGAGCTGTCCGCTGCGCGGAGTTAATCCGGGAGAAGAAAATCACGGAGATCTATGCGTTCCATAACCTCAGCGGATATCCGGAAAACAGTATTGTTTATCGAAAACAACTGACACAGCCCGCCTCCGAAGGCCTGACCATTCGGTTGCATGGCAGTCAGTCCCATGCCAGCGCCCCGGAGGAGGGCCGCAATCCGTCTGCGGCAATAGCCGAACTGGCGCTGTTTGCGCAGTGCCTGCCGGAAGGCTCACAGGACGACATGGCTTTATGTACGATCGTGGGCATGCAGTGCGGGGAAGGTGATTTTGGCCTTTCCCCGGGAGAAGGCTCCCTTAGCGTGACGCTCCGGGCGGAACAGGAACCGTTTATGAAGGAGATGGAGACAAAACTTCTTCAGAAAGCGGAGGAATTGTCTGCGCGGGCCGGCCTCCGGACAGAGCATGCCATACAGGATTTTTTCCCTGAAACCCGAAATCATGATGACGCGCTGGAACGCGTGATCCTCCAGGCAGCAGGGCTGCGGCTGCCCGTTATCGAAATGCAAAACCTGTGGAGAGCCTCGGAGGATTTTGGATACTATCTGAAAATCTGTTCCGGAGCGATGTTTTATATCGGGAACGGAGAAGAATACCCTGCGCTGCACACGGACCGCTATGATTTTAACGACCGAATACTGAAAACAGCGGTGGATCTTTTCCTCGCCCTGTCAGAGGCGGAATAGAGGATAAGCGCCGGCCGAATTACCCTCCGATGATGAACAGAAGATGACAGGAAAGGCTTTTCCTGCCATCTTCTTTATACGGCAACGAACCGGATCGTAAACCGTTTTTATCTGTACTTACCGTATTTATCCAGTGTTTCGATCATTGCCGCCACGTTCTCCGGCTTCGCGTTTTCCAGGGATCCGTCGAAATCGAAGAGATAGCCGCCGCCCGGCGCGCAGATATCCAGGAGACGTTTTGTGTCTTCAATGATCTTTTCCTTTTTGCCGAATTCCAGCTGCGAAATGGAAAGATTTCCCATGATGCAGGCGATGCCGCCCAGCTTTTTCTTCGCTTCCTGCATATCGACTTTTTCCAGGTGATAAATGACTTTGCCCTTCGGGACGTCCGTAAGGAAATCGAGACGGGTGTTGTAGGGACCCTCCGTATAGATCAGCGGGGTGACGCCCATATCGATCAGGGCCATCATGATCTTTTTCAGCGGCGGCCAGTACAGACGGGCGTACTGTCTGTCGCTCATGAAACCGTCCATGGCTTTGTGCAGCGGGAAGAAGACTCTTTTGCCGGGCATATCCATATACTTCAGATACTGGAGGGCCTCGATCTGCTGATCGGCGAACATCCAGCAGGCTTCCTCGATTTCATCCTCGTATTCCAGCAGATCTTCAAAGATTCCCATGGTTCCGCGGAAGTAATCGCCCAGAATGTCATAAGGCGCCTGGGAAATGCCGCAGAAAATTCCCGGGAAGCCCATGCCGGCCAGGATTCCCATATACTTTCCGGTAACAGCGCCGGCTTTCGCGTCTTCTTCGCCTATTTTTGCCAGCGTCTGAACCGCTTCCAGAAATTCCGGGGAGTACAAAGGGGCAAGCATCCCGGTGTTGAGCACCACGGCGGGAAGAAGCTTTACACCGGCCGTGCCCTTCAGATTTCCATACGCCCTGGGAATATACTTGCGGATCATGAAGCCGGTAAAGTCATCCAGCATCTCCCGGTATTCGTCTGAAGTCATCAGTTCCCGTTCGATGACCTGATGGGAGCTGTAATCGCTGACCACTGTTCCCGGACGCCCGGGCCAGTCGATCATCTGAGAGCCGGCCAGTTCATTGGCCTTACCGGAAGTGGAACCGGAATAGGAGTGAACATCGCATTCCGGATGTTTTGCATAGAACTTCACGGCCGCTTCACCCGCGGCCTCGTAGTCGTAATAAATATCCTTGTAACTGGAGCCTTCGGACCGCTGGATATAGCTGGCATAAAACGGGCAAACCGGGACTTTGTCCGGCTCCTGCAGCGCAACGGCAGTTTCCACACGATTCAGACGTTCGGCGAACATCAATTGTTCTTTCGTTGGCGCATCATTACTTTGCATATTGGGGTACCTCCTTAAAACTGCTTTATAAGCCAATAATAAAGCAGAAACCGGCTTCTGGGAATCCGCCGTATGATGCGGTATTTGGAATTAACGCATCATTTTGTTGCACGATTTTGAAAAATAGATTACGATATTTCAGGAGGACAGCGGGCCGGACACATTATCCGCGGACAAAAGGCGGGGCTCAGTACCGGACGCTTTATCCTGATGAGCGGGAGACAGGCCATGGATGGACATGGAAAAACAGACGAAATGACGGAAGGACCCGGGCGAAACAGAACAGACAGAAGTCAGACGGAACGGATCCTGCAATGGGACAGGCTTCTTTCGGACGCGGCCGCAGCAGGCCGGTCCTTTGCGGAGATCATGGAGACCGGCAGAGCGTTCCTGCCTTACCCCTACGCGTTTCTGGATACCGGAATGGACTATATTTACGCGACCAGAGATTTCCGCAGAATCGACATCACCGGTCCGGATGTCCCGGAAACGGATTCCTCCTCATCAGACCGCGCCGCTTTTTCCATGCAGGAACTGCTTCTGGATAAAAGGTTTCATGAAGCGGCGAAAGAGACTTCCCTTTTCTATTATTATCTGGACGAAATGGAGCGCAGCCTGTTGTGCTGTAATCTTTTTCTGAGCGGAAAATATTACGCCAGGATGCTTCTGGACCTGAAAAACGGCCAGAAAAAAGCCCTTCCGGAGGAAGAAGCGCTGTTCCTGTTTTTCTGCCGCAGGATTGAGAACCTGCTGTCGGCCCACGGCCTTCTTCAGAAGCAGCCCAGCGATATTATCCACAGTTACCTGCTTGCCGTGGCGTCGGGTCAGGAAGTGCCGGAGAGCCTGTTTCAGAAAGCGGCGGAATATGCCGGCTTCCGGGAAACGGATACGTTCTGCGTCATCGACATTTCGTTCTTTTCCGAGGAAGGCTGGAATACCCAGTATGAGATCATGCTGCCTTTCATTTCCCACACGCTGGAAGCCAAATGGGAGTATTCCTGTGTCGTTCCGCTCAAAAACGACCTGATCTGGCTGGTAGACCTGAATCGGTCCGAGGCAAATATCAAAAGCCGCAGCTTTTACCAGGAACTGGCCTTTTTTCTGCGGGAATACATCTGTACCGCGGGAATCAGTTCCCGTTTTACGGGGTTTGAGAATGTTTTTTACGCCATTAAACAGGCCGCAGCGGCGCTGGAGATCGGCAAAAAGGTCCAGCCTTCTTTCTGGTATTATCTTTTTGACGATTACCGGCTGCATTATATGCTGCAAAAAGCCGGAGAGGAGATCCCTGTACGGTACTTGAAACCCTCCCCGCTCCTGACGCTGGAGGAATATGACCGGGAAAAAAATGCCGAATTATGCCGGACGCTCAGAACTTATCTGCGGAACAGCCGGAACGATTCCCGTACAGCCGAACAGCTCCATATTCACCGGACGACGCTTTACCGCAGGCTCGAACGGATTCACCGGCTTACCGGACTGAGGCTGGACCATCCGGATACCGTTCTGGAGCTTTTGATGATCTGGGCGATGGCGGGGTATGAACAGACCTGATCCGGCGGCTGCCGATCCCGGTTCCCTGATTGCCGGGAGCACCATCCAGGAGGTTTATATGGACGGTAAACAAAGAAAAAAGAAAGAAATCCTTGAGTTGATCCTGGCCTTTTCCGTAACAGCCCTGGTCATCGGGATCCTGATTACCGCGTTCGCGAAGGATAACACCCCGGCCGGCGACGCCGGGAGGATCATTGTGATCGTTTCCTTCATCATTACAGCGG
>CADBNG010000274.1 GCA_902795985.1 uncultured Lachnospiraceae bacterium | reverse complement strand
GGATTCGTTCCCGGATCTGTCCCGGGATCTGTTCCCGTACCGGTTCCCGGATCCGTCGGGGTGAGCTTCGGCCCGGTGACGACTTTCTTAATGTCAGTCCATTCCTTTCCGTTCCAGACAAATACCGCTGTATGCGTGGTGATCTCTTCCTGCTCCAGGGTCGCCGTCTGCACGGAGTGGGTCACGGTTCCTTCCACTTCCGCCATGACCTGACCGCAGTCGATGCACGAGAACACGGCTTTTGCGCTGCTGTAATCCGCACTCCAGTTAAAGACCGGCTCCCCGGCTGCGTGAATGACCTCGAGCTTTTCGTCGAAGGTACCGTCTCCGTCCGGATCCGTGTAGACAGCCGGAAGCGTACTATTCTCATCATCCGCTTTAATGATGACAACGGCCTCATCTGTATCAACCGTAATGGCTTCCTCTTCCTCCCGGTCGTGAACCATCACTCGCAGCTCATGCAGCTGATCCCCTTCCACCCTTACGCCATCCGCAGACAATTCGGCACGAACCGAAGACGCATCGCTTCCGGAGATCGCCACCGTATGCCAGGGCAATGCATAGTGACCTTCGTTCGCGGTAATATTTGCATAAAAATCCGTTCGATCCGGATTGCTGATCGCAATGGAACCGGTATTCCCGAATGATACCGTACTGGAAGCGCCTGCGATAATACTCTGAAAATAATTGCCGTTCTCCACATACAGTGCGCCGGCCTGGGACATTTCAATGCCAAGGTCACCGGAATGTGTCGGCAGATATAATGTGACAAGCTGATCGCCTGTTGTACCGTCTGCAGTAACAGCCCTTGTTACACTGGAACGAAGTCCTGTCTGTACCTCGTCCCCGGCATTTCTGGATGTCACCGCGTATCGCTCTGCATCCACTGTAATAAAGAGCTGCTGATAGTTCTGCATACTGGCGTCAAAAGTCACTGTATTCAGTCCGGGATCGGCCTGCAGATAAGCTGCATATTCTGTACTCAATGCACCTGTACGGTAATCGATCTGATTAAGCACCCCATCCTGCGTCATCAGCACATCAAATCTGCCATTGTTTATTTCATTATGCTCCTTCTGAGGATTCCTGCTCTGCAGATCGTAACAGGGGATGCACCAGTTTCCAATGTCAGTGTAATAAATGTTCGAATCAGCTTCCGGCACCGGATTAGAACAGTCATAAATCAGGATCCGTTTTGTATACTGCTGCGGCAGCCCGTTTCCGAGAATATCTTTCCGGAACGGTCCCTCTTCCACACCATAAGCAACTACGGTATGTCCGCTTTGCCCCCAATTACCATCCTCATCCTGCTCATCCCAGTAAAAGCCAACCGAAACCAGCGGCCCGCCTTCCTGTGCCGCTTTCGCCAGCGTTTCCAGAGAACGGACCTGCTCAGAAGCCGCCTTACCTGTGAACTCAGCCGCTTCATGCTGCTCCAGAGCGAGGAACTGCTGCATAAAGCGGAAGTTGAACGCACTCTCAAGTCCGGTACCCATATTCCAGAGTTTCAGGTGCGGTTCCGTCCCTCCCACATCTGCCGGGGCATAAGTCCCATTTTGAAGCAGGCACAGCAGATTGGACATCCCTTCACACGATCCGCCCCATTCAACAACTTCATTTGGCTGGAAGCTGCCGTTGACATTAAATCGTCTTCTGGGTTCCTGAACAGAATTCCCGTTCGCATCCTGAACCGTTTCGGAACCCACAAGAAGGCTGCACCGTTCATAATCAACATTCGAAAGGTTCCGCAGCAGCCTCATGTAATCCTGCCCGGTAATATAATACCCTTCCGAAGCCGGGCCAAAAGCTGACGTACCGTTCGTAAATTTCCACGTATCCTTCCAATAGGAAAATGCCTCGCTCTCCGAGCGGTACTGCTTTTTCGTATCCAGTACGCCGTCATCGCTCTTCGGATAATACGGATAATTCCAGCCTTCGCTTTCCGTCTTACAGGTGATCACAAACCCTACATACTTGTCAATATCCGTGCTCGACGTATCCGGCTCTTTGCAGTCCCTGAACACGTCCTCCCCAAAGGAGGTCGGCGCATTCCGCTCGACCAGCGCATTGATCAGATTCTTACACTTGTAAAACGCCCTGGCTTCGATCGTCCACTCCGGCTGCGAAGAGCCCGGCGCCTGCGCAGCAAATCCGCTGAAATGGATTCTCGGGAGCGCTTCGCAGGATTCAAACGCGGATTCCCCGATCAGCTCCAGCGTGTTCGGAAAATGAAGCGTGAATTCATCATCCCCGGAAGCAGGTGCACCGGACCCCAGCTTTTTACAGTTCTTGAACGCGTTCTTCCGGATAATGCGCAGATTTGCCGGCATCCCAGTATCCGTAAGCGCGGTGCAGCCTTCAAACGCACTCTCCCCGATCTCCTCAATGCTCGCAGGCAGAGCGATCGTTTCCAGCTTTGTATAATTCTTAAATGCACTCTCTCCGATTCCGGTGATGCCGTCGAGCAGCGTCGCTCCGCGGATATTTTCCTTTTCGTCATCCCATGGAACCTTCGGCCCAGTTCCGGTATTTCTGCCGATCCTGGCGGTCCCTTCCACCGAATTCGGCCCGACCATCAGACTGTAATCAAAGGTCGCCCAGCTCACCCAGGAGAGAGTTCCTCCGTAAGCGGTGGAAGACATTTCCTCCCAATTGTTGGGAGTCTGCACATAAGCCACCGCATCCGCACCGTTAAAAGCGTTCGCGCCGATCGGGATCTGATCTCCTTCAAACCACACCGCCTCCAGGTTAACCGCACCGACGAACGCGTAGTTTCCGAGCTTTTCAACCTCCTCTTCCACCACGATACGCTCGACTTTCAGTATGTCGTCCCCCCAGGGCATATCCTGCGCGCCGGTGAATTCTTCCTCGTCCGCAGGCCAGGCTTTGATCGTCAGGACCGTTTTCAGCAGATTAAAGTCGTAGTCGATTCCTTCCGGAATCCACTCGATGCTGTCGGCTCCGTACTTCTTGCGCTGCAGGATCCCGTAGGTCTCATTTCCGCGGGGATAATACGCTTTCACGACATCCTCCGAAAACATATCCGCATCCTCGCCGAAAGCCGGCAGATCTCCCTTAAAATGGATCTCAAACGTCCCGTCTTCCGCGCAGGCTTCAAACGCCCGGTCACCCACATAGTTCAGCGTCTTCGGCAGCTTAAGATATTTCAGGGAAGAGCATCCGCAGAACACTTCATCTCCCAGTGCGGTAAGATGACTGCCGACTTTGATCGTCTGCAGGCTTTCACAGGCATCAAACGCCCCTTCTCCGATGGAAACGGTCTTTGCCGGAAGACGGATCACAGCAAGAGAAATACAATTGTCAAACGCAAACGGTTCGATCCCCACCGCCGGCAATGCGGCGGCAAGCTCCGGATGCTCCTTATCATCCTCATACCGGCAGGCGGCAAAGGACACGCTCACCAGTTCTTCATCCCCGAAAAAAGCCTGGGAAGCGATAGTATCGATATCCTTTCCGATCTGTACATCCGTCAGGGAAGTACAGTTCCAGAAAGCTGCCCGGCTGATGGACCTGACGCCGTCCTCGATCACCAGATGCCGGATCTGTTCCCGATGTTCCTTCCAGGGGAACTCATCCTCCGTGAGATCCTCGTCCCAGTCTCCCGTATCGGAACCATCACCGGATTCAGGATCCTCATCCTCCTCGTCCCAGCTGTCTTCATCCGGGATCCATGTGTCATACTCTTCCATTCTTCCGGAGCCCGAAATAGTCATGGTAGTCCCGTCAAAAGACCAGTAAACAGGATCCCCGTTCTTTCCGCAGTTTCCCGCATTCGCAAAACGGTCCATCTGCGCGTCGGTCTCCTCTTCGATCTCCTCCATCAGAAAAGACAGATCATAAAGCTCTTCCGTTTCCGGCTCTTCCGGCGACACAGCCTCATCCGCCAGAACCTCCTCGTCCATTTCCTCATCCGGATCAGTCCAATCGTCAAATCCGGGCTCCGTCTCATCTTCTTTCCAGAACATACCGTCCGGCAGTTCATACTCCTCCGGAGCATCCTCCATCAGCGCTTCCGCGTCCGAATCCGCTGCCATTTCCACGTCCGCTGCCGTGTCCGGATCCACTGCCGCGTCTGGCTCCGCTGCCATGTCCACGTCCACTGCCGCGTCCGGTTCCGCTGCCGCGTCCGG
>CADBNG010000273.1 GCA_902795985.1 uncultured Lachnospiraceae bacterium | reverse complement strand
GTGCTGACGGAAAACATCGGATATTATGTCAATCAGTATGATATCTGGTCTTCCTATAAACCGGAGGACAAAGGCGTCTTTATCGCCTTCACCTCCGTATACGGCGGGACAAAAGCCGCGGCTTATAAACTGTTCGAAAAACTGCAGGCTGCCGGCTGCGGGAACGTCAGCATCACGGACCTCGCCCGCGAAGATATGGCCGAAGCCGTGGAAGACGCCTTCCGCTACGACCGCCTCGTCCTGGCAACCACAACCTACAACGCGGAAATCTTCCCCTTCATGCGCACCTTCATCGAAGAGCTGAAAGAACGGAATTTCCGCAACCGCACCGTCGGCATCATCGAAAACGGCACCTGGGCTCCCATGGCGGAAAAAGTCATCAAAAAGATGCTCGAGCCCTGCAAGGACCTGACCTTTGCCGAAAACACCGTCCACCTCCGCTCCGTCCTGAACGAGGAAAGCGAAGCCCAGCTGGACGCGCTGGCGGAAGAACTGATGAAATAATCCCCGGACAAGGGGACGTTTCAGAAAATCAATCTTTACAGGAGACTCACCATGTCGAACCCGAACATCCCGGCAGAAAACAAGATGGGCGTAGCGCCGGTCAACAAACTGCTGCTGACAATGGCGCTGCCGATTGTCGGCTCCATGCTGGTTCAGGCCCTTTACAACGTCGTTGACAGTGTTTTTGTTTCCCAGTTTAATGAAGACGCCCTCTCCGCCGTTTCCATCGCCTTTTCCGTCCAGACCATTATCATGGCCATCGGCATCGGCACCAACACCGGCGTGAACGCGCTGCTCTCCCGCAGTCTGGGTGAAAAAAACATCGACCGTATCAACCGGATTACACAGCACGCGCTTTTCCTGACGCTGGCCTGCACCGTGGTCGTTACGGCCGCTTCCTTTTTCTTCATCAAGCCTTTCATGCGGTTGATGACGACCCCGGAAACCACGCAGATCTACCAGTACGGCGTGGACTATCTGAATATCATCTGCTGGTTTTCCTTTTTCTCTTTCGCCGTCATAACGCTGGAACGCCTGCTGAGCGCCACCGGCAAAACACATCTCATGACGGTCTCGCAGATTGTCGGCGCCGTCATTAACATCATTCTGGATCCGCTGATGATTTTCGGCTACGGTCCGTTCCCCGTAATGGGCGTCACCGGCGCAGCCGCAGCAACGATGATTGCGCAGGCAGTAGGCGTGTTGATCGCGCTCTATATGAACCTGAAAAAGAACACCGAACTGAATCTTTCGATGAAGGGCTTCCGTCCCGACGGCTCCCTCATCATAGAAATTTACAAGATCGGCATTCCTTCCGGGATGATCATGCTGCTGAATTCGCTCACAACCATGCTGATGAACCGGCTGCTGATCAGCTTTACGGAAACAGCCGTCGCGGTTCTCGGCGTCTATTTCAAGCTGAACTCCTTTGTTTTCTTCCCGATCTTCAGTCTGAATCAGGCGGGAGTCGCAATCGTAGCCTATAACCTTGGCGCCCGGAGGAAAAAGCGAATCGACGAAACGATCCGATACACGCTTATTTACGGTGTGAGCTTTATGGTGATCGGAACCCTTGTTTTCCTTCTGTTCCCCGCGCAGCTGCTTTCCCTCTTCAGTGCTTCGGAAAACATGCTGGCCATCGGTGTCCCGGCGCTTCGGATCATCTGCACCATCTTCCCGTTTGCCGCCATGTGCATCATTCTGGGTTCCGTCATGCAGGCTGTCGGGCATGCAATTTATACAATGCTCACCACGCTTTTCCGGCAGGTGATCATCCTGGTTCCTGTGGCGTATCTGTTTTCCCTGATCGGGGGACTGGACCTTATCTGGTGGGCCTACCTTATTTCCGAAGGAGCTTCCCTCCTTTTCACGCTGATTTTCTTCCGGAGAGTTTATCGCAATGTGATCCGGCCGCTGCCGGAATGATGGGAGAAGTCTCCGGGGAATGGAGTGATTCAGCCATTGCCGGAATGGCGGGAGAAGTTTCCGGGGAATAGGTTATGGGAGAAGCTCCCGAGATGGAGTACAGGAGAAGCTCGATAACATACTGTATTTCAAATATTGTCATTCCGGTACGAACAATAACCGCCAGGCTTTGAGGGCCTGGCGTTATTGTTCTTTCAAATTGATGAATTCCCTCTTCCCGATTCATTACAGTACAATATGAATCGAATCTGCGACATTGGTTTTCATCTAAGATGCTTCTTAACCTCTTTTTAGATGCATAAGAAGGGGCGCAGACCTACCCTGTGCATCTAAGATGCCCCTATTGCCGATTCTTAGATGCAGTAGCTGGAATTGCCGGGTTGCTTTGTGCATCTAAGTTGCCCATATTGCCAGTTCTTAGATGC
>CADBNG010000272.1 GCA_902795985.1 uncultured Lachnospiraceae bacterium | reverse complement strand
CTGCTGACAGAGAGGCCCGGCTATTGAAAGGCTATGCTGCCCCATAGGCCGGACCTCTTTATTTATTTACTGTTATAATTCTGTTCAGATCCCGTATCTGTTTTTCAGAACCGTCTCACCAGACTGCTGTAAACCACCGCCGCGTCATCGAAGCTTCCGTTGCTGTCCAGCGGAGCCTGGGCAGTGACCAGGAAGTATTCCTCTCCGTAGAAAGCGCAGGCGCTGGCGAGGCAGCGGCCGGCTTCATCCGTCGTGCCGGTCTTTCCGCCTTCGAATACGGCGCCGTTCGCGTAGGTCGTTACGCCGATGCCGGAGAAGACCGTGCTCTGCAGGTTCAGTCCGCCCTCATGCTGTTCCGTCGAGACGCAGAGATGTTCCGACGTGCCCGCGATGGTCCGGAAGGTCTCGTTCTTCATCGCGTACTGCAGAAGGACCGCCATGTCGCGGCAGGTCGAGTAATGGTTTTCGCTGTGAAGCCCGGTCGAGTTCTCGAAATGGGTGCCCTTCATGCCAAGCTCTTCGGCTTTGGCATTCATCTTCTCCACAAAAGCTTCCTCGGATTCGGAAACCGTCGTTGCCAGGGCGGAGCAGGCCTCCGCGCCGGAGGGAAGCATTACACCGTAGAGCAGATCTATTGCCGGAACCTCTTCATAGGGTTCAAAGCCGGCCATGGAAGCCTCCGCAAGAAAGCCAGGATCGATATCTTCCGGATAAACCGTCACCATGGTGTTCAGATCTTCAATATTCTCAATTGCCACGATTGCTGTCATGATCTTCGACATGGAGGCGGGGAAAATCCGCTCGTCGGCGTTTTTATCCAGAAGCACCACGTCATCCGAACCACGCAGCAGGCAGCCATAGGCGCTCTGCAGATCATCCGCCGTCAGGGAAATTTCCGGCTCGGGCGTCGGCGTCGGGGTGGGAGTCGGCGTCGGTGTCGCGGTCGGCATCGGTGTGGGCGTCGGCGTCGGCGTCACAACGGAGGTGGGCAGCGGCGTCTGCCTTGCGGCGTAATCCGCCTGCCAGGCCGCCCGGTCCTTTTTATTCTGCGCGGCAAACTGCCATGCAAAGTATCCGCAGGCGACTGCTGCGGCCACCAGCAGGATGACCCCGATAAAGATCCCTACATGAAATTTCTTTGGATTCTGTTCTTCCGGTCCCACGAACGGTACCACCTTTCTGTTTCCGTAACCGCCGGTTTCATTCTTTCGGCGGGGATTTCTTTTTTACAGCAAAATAAAACCCATTTTCGGGAGTTCCGTATGATTATAAGTAAAAATCCCCTTTCCGTCAACTGCGGGTCCTGGATTGGACAGAAGCGCCAGGCCTGGATAATCATACTCTTTTCCTTCTCTGTCCTCTGAATGCCGCTTGCATTTTTTTTAAATTTCCGGTATAGTAACCGCTGTAAGTGTGCAGCGAAAGCATAAGTCCGGCTTTCGCTGCACACTGTTTTTTATGCGGAACGATGGGCTGCCCGGATGCCTGACCCGCCTGTTTTCCGCTTCAGTACCGCGTAATCGGAGGATATCATGGAAAAAGAAAACAACGCCTTTCTTGCTCAGGAACCGGTTGGAAAACTCATGCGGATGTATGCCGTTCCCTGCATTATCTCACTGCTGGTCGCTGCGCTGTACAATATCGTCGACCAGATTTTTATCGCTAACGCGACGTATCTGGGATCTTTCGGCAACGCCGCGAACACCGTCGTTTTTCCACTGACGGTTATTGCCCTGGCATTTGCTGTAATGATCGGTGACGGTGCCTGCGCATATGTTTCGATTCTTCTGGGAATGAAAAAAGAGAAGGATGCCGCTTCGGCGGTGGGGAACGCCATTGTGCTTTCCATACTGACCGGCATCGTGATTCTGGCAGTCTACCTGATCTTTTCCGATACGATTCTGACCCTGTTCGGCGGAACAGTAAACGAAGAAACCTTCCGGCTTTCCAAAGAATACTTTTTCTGGATCACCCTGGGCATTCCGTTTTACGTCTTCGGGCAGGCCATGAACCCGATCATCCGTTCCGACGGCAGCCCCCGGTTCGCCATGATCTCTACTCTGGCGGGTGCCGTTTTCAATATCATTTTCGACCCAATCCTGATCTTCGGGGCCAAATGGGGCATGATGGGAGCGGCTATCGCCACCATTGCCGGGCAGATTCTTACCGCTGTTTTCGCTCTCTGGTATCTTTTCCATATGAAAGCGGTACGGCTGTCCCGGCCTTCCTTTGCTCTCCGGGGGGACCTGATCCGGAAAATGCTTCCCCTTGGAATCACCAGCCTGCTCTCCCAGATTTCCCTGGTTGCCGCTATGGCGGCGATCAATAATATGCTGAGGAAATACGGAGCGCTGGATCCGGTTTTCGGTCAGGCGGAATATACGCAGATCCCGATGGCCGTTGTCGGCATTGTCATGAAATTCTTCCAGATCGTCATCTCCATCGCCGTCGGTATGGCCGCAGGATGCATCCCGGTTGCGGGATACAATATCGGTGCGGGGCGGAAGGACCGGGCCAAAGCGCTGTTCCGGCTTCTGTTAATTGCGGAAGCCATTCTCGGAGCTGCCGGCCTGCTGATTGTGGAAGCCTTCCCGGAGCAGCTGATCGGGATTTTCGGCGCGGCAAATGAGAGTGTTTATTACACAGAATTCGCGGTTCGTTCTTTCCGGATTTATCTGTGCATGATGGTCCTAGCGACCGTCAACAAAGGCACCTTTATCTATCTGCAGTCCATTGGCAAGGCCTTTGCCTCCACCATGATTTCCATGATCCGTGAGATCGTTTTCGGCGTGGGCTTCGCCCTGGTCCTGCCCTGCTTCTTCGGGCTGGACGGGGTACTGTACTCCATGCCGGTTTCGGACGCGCTGACGTTTGTCATCGCGGCATTTGTGATTCTGAAGACGATGAAAGAACTGTCCCCT
>CADBNG010000271.1 GCA_902795985.1 uncultured Lachnospiraceae bacterium | reverse complement strand
TCAGCCAGAGCGACTATTGACGTACTCGCGCGGTCTTCACGCTCCTTTGGCTGATGCCGCCGGGAACGCACAGACCCTTTGATCTGGCTGCGGCAACTGAAAAGGAAGAAGCGGAAAGGGTGGTTTTTAAATAACTCCGAATCAGACATATATCTGGAGGGAACATCCGCAGCCCCGGTACCTGGCGATCGGCGCGATGCCATCCTCTTTTCCCTTTGTTGTCAAAAAGGAGAATAGTTTATATAATAAATGAAATCGGAAGGCCATATAAAGCTGCTCCGGCAGTCGGAACGGGTGCGGGTTGCGGGGATGCCATGCACGAAAAGGACGAGATCATTTACAGCCGTTTTCTGAAACAGCGGGATGAGAAAGACCTGCGCACCCTTTTCATGCGGCACAGAGAGGGCCTTTACCTTTTTCTGCTGGGCTGTGTCCACAGCCCGGAGGACGCCGAGGAGCTGATGATGGATGCCTTTGCGCTGGCAGCCTCCGGTACGGCTTCGTTTTCCGGGAGGAGCAGCTTCAAGACCTGGCTTTACGCGATCGGCCGTAATCGGGCGAGGATGTTCCTGCGAAAGAAACGGGGTTTTTTCGCCCCTCTGGAGGAAGCGGAACAAAGAGCTGCCCGGCAGGAAGCGGCCGGTGCCGCCCCGGAAGTCCAGCTTCTCCGGAAGGAATCGGACAGGGAACTGTACCTTGCGCTGGAAACGCTGCCGGACGATTACCGGCAGGTTCTGTATCTTCTGTATTTTGAGGGTATGAGCACGGAAGAAGCCTGCATCATCATGCGTAAGACAAAAAAGCAGGTCTACAACCTGACGGAGCGAGGGAAAAAAGCATTGAGAGAAACCCTGGAGAAGATGGGGTTTGATGATACACCGTACCGGTGAACAGCGAAGGGAGATCCTGAAGCAGGCCGGAGACGGGAAAGAGATGCGGACGACGAAAAAAGGGGAAGGGAAAAATGACACCGGACAGACTGGAAATCCTGCTGGATGGATTGGCGGTGCTTGTGACCGCCCTGATTATCCTGCGCGCAATTCCTCTGGTCCAGAAAAAAAGGAATCCCATGACGGTGATCCTTTTTCTTTTTGCCATGACGAGCCTTCTGCTGGCGTATACCTACTGGCTGACCTATACGGTAATGCGGCCGGACACGAGAATGCCCATCGCCGCGAATGAGATCGGGGAAATAGCCGTCTTTCTGCTTCTTGCCGCGATGCTGGAAACGGTGTTCCGGGAATCTGCCGTTTCCGCGAAACGGGAGATCCTTTTTTCGGTGTTCTTCTGCATTGCTTCGATCGCCCTGTGGATCGGCTGGTCCGGGGAATGGGTACAGGACATCATCGGCGGCATCGCCTACGGCTATTTCTTCTGCGTCTGCGCGCGGTCGCTGAAGCAGGCCGGGGCATTGAAAAAACCGGAATGGATTGCGCTCGCTGTTTCTTTAACGGTCCTTGTTATCGGAGAGGCAGTGATCTTTTTCATACCGGAAACATGGTCGAAGCCTCTGGATCTGTTCTGCTATGCAGTGATGTTTGCCGTCCTTGCAGGACTGCTTTTGAAAAATTTCATCCAGATCAGGAACGGTAAGGACGCAAAGGTCCTTCTTGCCCTTTCCTGTTCGGCCTATGCCTTTGCCTTAAGCAGCATGTATATGAGCGCGGGCTGGTTCTATCCGGCCGCCATGATCTGCAGCCTTCTGTCGCTGCCGCTCATGGCGTACGCGCTGCGGAAGGAGGTGACGGCATGATCTATGCGGAAAATATCCTGATCTGCATTGCCGTGCCGCTGCTGATCTCGCTGCTTTTCGTGCGGGGAAGCGCGCGACGCTTTGCCATCTCTTTCCTGCTCGGGATGGGAGTCTGTCTGCTGGCGGCGTATATCAGCGGCTTTGTCAATGTGGCGAGCGAAATGGGCCCGGAAGATACGGCAATTTTCATCTCGCCCATCGTGGAAGAGAGCATGAAGCTCCTGCCGGTCCTGTTCATCCTCTTCCTGTTCGCGCCGGATGATTCTTCCCTTCTTCTCGCTGCGATCGGCATCGGCGCGGGTTTTGCGACCTTTGAGAACTGCTGCTACCTCCTCATGGCAGGAGCCGGGAGCCTGTCTTATATCCTGATCCGGGGCATGGCAGTGGGCGTTATGCATATCGTGAGCGCGCTGGCGGTGGCCTTCGGCCTTGTGATCGCGAGACGTTATTCCATGCTTTCCCTGGCCGGGATCGTCGGAGCGCTGGCCTTTTCCATGACGTTTCATGCCCTGTATAATCTCCTGGCCTCCAAACCGGGGGTCACATCCGTCATTGCCTATGTACTGCCGCTCGTGACGGCTGCGGTAATGTATTTCGGGTACCGGAAACTGCTTACGGCAGAAGAAGATAATTAAATGGCGACAGGGAATCGTCCCCCTGTCGCCAGTTTTGCTGTATAGCAGTGGCGACAAGGAACCGTCCCCCTGTCGCCGGTTTGGATTTACTGTCTGTCCAGATGCGGATGATCGGAGCCCTTGTAGTTATCGTATACGCGGTAGCAGAACTCCTGGGCGATCTCCGTGGTGATGGGCTGCACGGGGCAGAAGCTGGTCAGATGGCTGGTCTCGGATTCCGTCGCGACCTGAGGCATACGGTCTCTGGCGAAGCCCATCTGCTCCAGCGACGGGATGCCCATTTCGCTCATCATGGCGCGGCACTTTGCGGCGGCAAGCTGTCCGAGTTCTTCGCCGCTCATGTTTTTGTCATAATCCAGCTCGAAGGCTTCGGCAATCTCCAGCATGATATCCGGGACGGCGGAACCGACCAGGGCGATCGTCTCGGGGATCGCCATCGCGCAGCCTTCACCGTGGGAAAGATGAAGGTACGTGCACAGACCGTCGGCGGTTGCGTGGCCGATGTGGGTCAGCGGAGCGTCGAACGCGATGCCGGCCAGATAAGCGGCCTTGGACATGCCGATACGCGCTTCCCTGTCGTTCCCGTCGTGATACGCGCGCAGCAGATAACGGCTGATCAGGCGGATCGCGTTCAGGCCGCAGGCATGTGCCAGCGGGTTCGGGTTGTTGCTGGTGACGCCTTCCATGGCATGTGCCAGTGCGTCCATACCGCAGCAGGCAGTGTTATAGGGAGACAGTGTCATGGTGAGATCGGGGTCGATGATCGTCTGCGCAAGCTCGGTGAACAGGCTCCATTTCATGGGATAGCCATTGTGTTCCACGGCGATGATCGCGCATTTTGTTCCTTCCGCGCCGGTACCGGAAGTCGTCGGAACCAGGATGATCGGCGTTTTTACCGGTACGTAAGGCGGTTCCGGCAGGGCATAGCGCTCCGCGGGGCCGGGATAGCTCAAAAGGACGGTCGCGCCTTTTACGAGATCCATCGTGCTGCCGCCGCCGACGCCGATCATGCAGTCCGCGCCGGCTTCTTTTGCCATTTCGCCGACTTTATTCACCAGTGTGACCGGAGCATCGCGCTCGGTCTCGTTAAAGAAAACATAATCCACGCCGGCAGCTTCCAGGCTGCCCTTTATTTTGGCATAAGCCTCTTCGCCCAGGTTCCGGTCACAGACCAGAAATGCTTTCGTCGCGCCGAACTCCTTCGCCTTCGCGCCGAGCTGGGAAACCGTTCCTGAACCAAACATGATTTGTGAATGCAGGCCAAATTCAGACATATCGTCACCTCTCAAATAGTATGGATTTGATGTGTTTCTACTACAGGTTAAGAATAGTTTACTGCCGCCGATTAGTCAACTGGTTTGATGCCCCCGCAGCGGCACAAAACCATTGGCGCGTTTACATAACGCAATCAACAAGGATCATACCGGACAGGTTGTCAAAGCAGAAAGGACTGTATATACTGAAAACAGATAAGCTTCACAAACGGGGTGCTTATGGAAGAAAAAATGTTTGAGATCATTGAGACAGAAGAGAAGACCTGGAGAATTGAAATACCGATGGTGCGCGCATGGCTGTTCGCCGGAGAGGAGAAGACCCTGCTGGTGGATACAACGGCCGCGCACGGGGACATCCTGGCGGCGGTCCGTACGGTCACAGACCTGCCGGTGACGCTGCTGAATACTCATTCCGATCCGGACCATATTGCTTCGAATGACTGCTTTGATACCGCGCTCATGCATGAGGATGAAATCGACCGGTACCGGAGCAAATCCGGGGAGCATTTCGCGGCGCCGAAAGCCGTCCGTGAGGGAGAAAAGATCGACCTGGGCGGACGTGTCTTTGAAGTGCTGCACATTCCCGGACATACGCCGGGCAGCATCGCGCTGCTGGACCGGGAG
>CADBNG010000270.1 GCA_902795985.1 uncultured Lachnospiraceae bacterium | reverse complement strand
GGTGACTTCCGCGCCGCAGCGTTCGCATTTGCCGTTCACCACTTCTTCATTGGCCAGACCGGTCTTGCAGGAGGGACACCAGTTGATGGGGAATTCCTTCTCATAAGCCAGGTCGTGTTTGAACATCTGCACGAAAATCCACTGTGTCCATTTGAAGAAGGCGGGATCGGTCGTATTCACTTCCATATCCCAGGCATAGATCGCGGCGATATCCTTGATCTGACGCTTGATGTTTTTAATGTTTTCCGCCGTGGAAACGGACGGATGGATTCCCATCTTGATGGCATAGTTTTCCGCCGGCAGGCCGAAGGCGTCCCAGCCCATCGGATGGATCACATAATGGCCCTGCATGAGTTTGTAGCGGCTCCATGCGTCGGAGATCACATACCCTCTCCAGTGACCGACGTGCAGGCCGTTGCCGGACGGATAGGGAAACATATCCAGACAATAATATTTCGGTTTTTTCCCGTCGTTGACGTTGATGGGATTCTTCTCCCATTTCTCTCTCCATTTTTCCTCGATTTTCCGATGATCGAACGGTACGGCCATGGTCTGCTTCCTCCAAATAAAATGATTTGTATTGCTTTCCGCGGGCTCTTTCAGTCCGTCCCCTTACAGCCTTCGTTTTGCCGGACAAAAAAGATCCTGCAGGTTCCTTCATTATATCCTTTCGAGTTTAACCCCGTGCAGGATTTCTGTCAAGAACTTGCAGAATCTGTTCCTTCGGTTGGTCTGTATGCCGTCCTTCCGCTCAAAAAGCGGCGGAACCGGCGTGTTTTCCGTTAATATCTTCCGAACGTGCAGTTCGGGAAATGGCACACCGGGCAGAGCTGGCACAGTCCGCCGTCGCCCAGGGCCGTAAGCTCCTCTTTTGTAAAACGAAGGCCCGTAAAAGCCTGCGGCAGCAGCGTGTCGAAAACCGTGACCGGACGGCTGATGGAAGCCCCCGGCACGCCCAGAAGCACGGCGTCTCCCCTGTAGGCGACCATGGTCATGTTCCCGGGCTGGGAAGGAACGCCGTAGGACACAACCTCATCGCTCAGCCTGCGGATCGCCGTCGGCGTCAGATCATCCGGATCCACCGACATTCCGCCGGAAAAGATCAGCACTTCCGCCCCCTGCTTCAGATACTCTTCCGCTGCCTGAACCATCATTTCCAGATCATCATCACAGATCGTTGCTCCCAGAATCTCACAGGGATACTGTTCCAGTTTTTTCCGGCAGATTCCTTCGAACTTGTCCTTAATCCGTCCATGATACAGTTCGGATCCGGTAATGATCATCGCGGCTTTCTTCTTCTGATAGGGATAAAGATGGAAAAGCTCCTTTCCCTCACAGATTTTTTCCGCCCTGATAATATTCTCTTCCTTTGTGACAAGGGGAACAATCCGCATCGAAGCCAGCCGCGCGCCCTCTTCCACCGGATAATGATCCTGCAGGCTGGTGATCGTCACGTCGTCCACTTCATTGATCTGCCGGAGAAGTTCCCGGTCCACACGGAACATGCCCCTTTCCTTCGCCTTGATGATAATTTTACCCTCGGACGGGGTGCCGGCCTGACCTCCCTCAAAAGCGCACATCTTCGCAAGACGAACAGCGCAGTCTTCCTCATGCAGCTCACCGGCATTCTCTTCCCAGATATAGACATGGCGCTTTCCGATATCCAGAAGCTTGCTGATATCTTCTTCCGCTATAACATGTCCGCGGGTAAAAACGGCCCCCTTGAAGCCGTCCCTCATTTCCGTAATATCATGGCATAACGTCATGCCCAGTGCATCTTCCACACGTATTTTTTTCATGGTTGAAAACCCGCTTTCTTACATACTGTGTCTGATTATAACGCAGATGGGTTGAATGAAACAAGCCCCCTTTAGAGCTCACTGAATTGCCGCCTTTACGCTTCATTAAATTTAAATTCTAACACCTTATTGAATTGAAGTCAGATCGAAGAACCGCACAAATCCGGCGGCATCAGCCAAAGTTGTACGGTTCTTTGATCGTCCGGATCCAATTTCCCTTTCTCCTAATGCAAAAACAAATCCGCATTTTCCCGCTTCTATAATGAACTCAGATTCCAAAAGAAATCACCGTTTTCTCCGGAAGAACCGGACCGTTGACAGGAGGAGGCCGAATATGAAAATGAAAAAAAGAATGTCCTTCCGTTTTCTTGCTCTTCTGCTGGTACTGAGTCTGGCGCTGTCCGCTCCGCTCACCGCCTACGCCGAAGAAATTGTTCCGGAAGAGCCTGCCGTTCTTCTTGAAGAAGAATACGAAGAACCCGCTGCAGAGAACGAAGCCTCTGTTTCGGATGAAATTGTTGCGGAAGATATCTCCGACGAAGATACAGCCGATCCGGAAGCCCTGTATGGTTTTACGGATGAGGACGATCCGGCGGTTGTTTCGGACGGAAACGGCGGATTTTATGAGATCGAGTTTGAAGAGGAGCCGGCAGAGGATGAATCCGCCTATGATCCCGCGCTTCTTGACGATGCGCTGATGCAGCTGGCATACGAGGAGGATGCTTCGGATCTGCAGATTCTCGAAGCCGCTTACGAAACGGTACTGGCCATTCTCCCGGACGATGCCGGCCGCCCTGCCGCTGCCGCTCTGCTTTCCGATCTTCTTGAGAGCACTCCCGCGGATCAGGCACTGGTCACCGGCACAGACGAAACCGGTCTCGCCGCGGCATGGGTTATTGCCCGTATTACTCCCGACGGTCTGTATTATATTCTCGATCCCGCGGAAGATATCGGGCGCAGTTTCGAAGAATGGACTTCCTTCCTGACCGGATCAGACGGAATAACCGGCTGGATCCCCGATGAGGAGTTCACTTCGGACGAATGGACCGCCGCGCATCCCGTAAGCCCGGAAGCCTTTATCGAACCGGAGGAAACAACCGAAGAAGAGGCCGCCGAAGAGGATATCATTACCGATGAGGAAGCAATGGAGGATCCGGAAGAGACCGGTCCGGCCGAAGAAATTACCGAAGAACCGGAAGATCCTGCCGCAGAAGAAGCCCTGCAGGAAGAAGCCGAAGAAACGCCTGACGTAAACGGACCGGAAGAAACGGCAGATACGCCCGTCGAAGAGGCTCTGAAAGAGGCGGAGGAAGCCACCTCCAAAGACGTTCAGGATGATGCGGAAGAAAGCATTTCCGTCCGGAAAGCAGATGCCGCGGATCCTGCCAAAACCGCAGAGCCCGCTGTTTCTTCAAAGAAGACGAGCCTGAAAAACGCCTGGATCTACATGGATCAGTCTTTCACCTACAACGGCGCTGTCCGCAAGCCGAAACCGGACGTCTGGGTCGGCTGGAACCGGCTGCGCAGCGGAAAGGATTACACCCTTCATTATTCCCATAACCGGAATGCCGGAACAGCGAAAGTGACCATCAGGGGAAAAGGACGATACACCGGTTCCGTCACCCGGACGTTCCGGATCAATAAACGTTCCATCACGAAGAACGTCAAGGTGACCGGCGTCAAAAACCTGAAATATAACGGAAAAGCCCGCAGGCTCCCTTCCCTTAAAGTGAAGGTAAAAATCGGCCGTTCCTGGAAAACTTTAAAAGCCGGCCGTGACTACAGGGTAAAGTATTCCAACAATAAAAAGCGCAGTTCCGGCAGCAGGAAAGCAAAAGTCACCATCGTCGGAAAAGGCAATTATAAAGGAAAAATCAGCCGCAGCTTCCGCATCGTCGGCGGCAAATCCTCCCCGAAGCTGGTGCTGAAGAAATCCTCGCTCAAAAGGCAGGTCAACGCCGGAAGCTTCACCGTAAAGCTGAAGACAAAGAAAACCAACGGGAAAATCACCTGGAGTTCCAGCAACCCCAACGTAGCTTCCATCGGCCGTTCCTCCGGAAGAGTTACGATCAAAGGCATCGGCACGACGACGATCACCGTCCGGAGCGCCGCGACCCAAAAGTACAAAGCCGGCAAAAAAACCTTTAAACTGAAGGTCAACCCGCTGAAACTCGCGGATCTTTCCTACCGGTTCAGCAACAGCAGCTACGGCCTCGGCTATTACGGAAACGACGGGATTCCCTATTCCAGCTACCGCATGATCTTTACGGCGCAGCAGGCGGAGTTCCTCTATTCGAGATACCGCGGCCCCTGGAGAGGCAGCTGTTTCGGAATGTCCTCTTCCGCCAGCCTGCTCGGCGCAAAGGGCAACGGCGTCACCGTCAGCAGCTTCGGCGGATCCGGCAACGGCGATCTGGGTCCGTACAGCTACAGCGGAAAGCTGGGCATGTACCTGAAAACCTTCATCGAGGCCATGCAGGTTTCCCAGTTTGAAAAGAACATGACCCGGGTCGAAAGCACCTACGGCGACCGGATCGGCCGGATCCTCGCCGCCGTCACAAACGGAAAAAAGACCGGAAAGCCGCCTGTCATCTGCATCTACGGCAAAATCAACGGAAACGACTCCGGGCACGCGGTCCTGGGTCTGGGCGTGAAACATGTGAGCAGTTCCCTGATCTACCTGAACATTTATGATCCGAACTTTCCCCGGGAAGCACGACACATTACCATCACCAGATATGGCAGCACTTATCACTGGGGCTATCACCTGAACGATACCTGGTGGTGGGATGACGGTTACCGGAACGGCTGGTCCATCTCCTGCGTTCCCTACTCCGCCGTCAAAAAGACATGGGACAACCGCGGAAACAATCAGGCAGATTCCGGGTACTACAGTACTTCCATGATGCACATTGACACGGATAATTTTGAAATCTGTGACGCTGACGGAAAAACCGTTGCGGTATCCGAGGACGGTGCTTTCACCAGCTGTGATCCGGACGTATATCAGAAAACGCCCGTGGACATGCCGGCAGAAGGGACGCTGGTCTACCTTCCTTCCAGCGAGTACCAGATTATCAACACAGGTACGCCCGAAGAAGAAATGACCGTTGCGCTGGTTGACAAAGACACCAGTGTCGAAGTCACCACAACTGCGGCGGCGGTAACGATGGATGTCAGCGAAGAGGAAGCCCGCAGCCTGGTTACGGTGGACGCAGACAGGGATGAAAGCTTTTCCGTAACGATTACCTCGGCTCCGGAATCCGGAGCCCCTGCGGAGGAAATCACTTTCACCGGAGAGGGAACCGGACAGGAAGTCGTCCTCGGTACGGAAGAAGGCGCCTGCGTCATCAACAACGGGGAGAACGTAACCCTTGCGGTCAACGGAGAAGAAATTGCCCGCGTTGCCGGCGATACCTCCGAACTCACGGAAAACGGGGCCAACTGATTTAATCCCCGAAAGCGGGGCCAACTGATTTAATCCCGGAAATCGGGGCCAACTGATTTAATCCCCAAAAGCAGCCGGCCGGAAACGGCCGGCTGTCCTACTGCTGAGCAGAGGCCGAACCCGGTTCTGTTTCACTGACAAGGTATGTCCCGAAAACGGCCGCACTTTGTAAAAACATTTCACCGTAAGAATTTGTGCTTCTTAAAGTGTAATATATAGTATATAATTAAAAAAATACCACTAAATCTGTATTCTGATTCCGCTTCTTTCGCGTTTCGGAACACCTGAGGGAGGATCTATGAAAAAGCGACTTTCCATTCGCCTGCTTTCTTACCTGATCATCTGTATTCTCGCGCTGTCCGCGCCTCTTTCCGCCTATGCGGAAGAAGTTCTTCCGATCTCTCCGGATGAAAGTACACAGGACGTAACGGAACTGCCGGCCGATCCGCAGACCTACCCGGACGCCCTGCCGGCTCCGGACGAAGACGTAACGATTCTTCAGGGTGAAGACGGTGAATTCTATGCCCTCGAAATAGAAGATGAAGATCCCCTGGAAAGCGGCGACCTGCTGGAAGAAGCAAAAAACGAGCTTTGCTATGAAGAGGGCGCCACGGATCTTGAGATTCTGGAAGCGGCCTATGAGCTTGTGCTGGATCTTCTTCCCGCCGATACCGGACGAAAGGAAGCGGCGGCTTTCCTTTCCGACCTTCTCGGAAGCATCCCTCTCGATCAGGCACTGATCACCGGAACCGATGAAGCCGGCAGTGAAACAGCCTGGGTTATCGTCCGGATTACCCCGGAGAATCCCTATTATATTCTCGATCCTGCCGCGGATCTGAACCGGACCGCCGAAGAATGGACTTCTTTCCTGCTGGGGGCTGACGCGTTCAACGGCTGGACTGCGGACGAAGAATTTCTCACCGTTGAATGGGCCGAAGCCCATCCGTTAAGCCCGGAAAGCTATGTCGAGCCGGAAGAACCCGGTGATGAAGAAGAGGAAATCCCGGAGGATACGGAGGC
>CADBNG010000269.1 GCA_902795985.1 uncultured Lachnospiraceae bacterium | reverse complement strand
TAACCCGCTGCTTCAGCAGCACCGAACGGATCGAATGAATCCTGAAAAATAATTGATCCTGAAAATGAACAGTGAAATTCCCGGGCAGCGGCAAGTGCGGAGAGCACAGCCGCTGCTCTTTGCGTCATATGCTTCGTCTGATCAGGCAATTACTGTTTACAAGCAGAAAAGTGGCTGACAGACAGTAAAACTATTCCGCCATCTCTAAATTATTACTGTTTGCGAAGAGAAAATGGTCTGGCAGACAGTAAAATGCTGAGAGAGGCGAAGCCGGATTACTGTCTGCAAAGTGGAAATGCTTTTACAAACAGTAAAGAGAGCCGGGCAATGGAGAGAAATTACTGTTTGTGAAGAGAAAATGGTCTGGCAAGCAGTAAAATGCTGAAAGAGGCGAAACCGGATTACTGTCTGCAAAGTGGAAATGCTTTTACAAACAGTAAAGAAGGCCGGGTGATGGAGGAAAACTACTGTTTGCAAAAAAGGAAGTGACGGACAAACAGTAATGCACCCATTTGCCGGCTTCGTTTGTTGTTCATTTTTTCGCCCGGAAGAAAACAATTCTTTTACAGTCATACGATCCCCTCTATTGACAAATGGAAAGCATAGCAGTATACTCGGCTTAGGTATCAGCACTCAATATAGACGAGTGCTGACAACATCAATAGAAGGAGTGAGCGATAATGTTAGTAATACCTGTATATAATATGTTTCTGGCACCGGATGTTACCGTTTACTTTCCGATGGACCTGCTGCAGCGGGCAGCGGGAGGAAAAGGGATCACGGAAGAACAGAAAGTGATCCTGATCATGACAAAGGAAAAGACCGAGTTTAACAAGCTGACCGAGGACAGTTTCTATCCGGTTGGCGTTTCCGGAAGAATTACGGAGATCAGCCAACAGCAGGGATATGCCGCGGTGCGGACGGCGTACCGGGTCAACCTGGATGAGATTGCCATCAATCCGGATCATACCATCGAACTGACAATTTCCCGCCGTCCGGAGATCGAAGATCTGGATCCGGCAGACGCCAGGGAAAAGCTCCGGGGCCTGAAGCAGGAGATGCGCGATTTTGCCAAAGGCGTGAAGGGTCTGGAGATGGCGGAGGCCTATATTATTCAGATCGACTCCGTCGAAGCGGCCGTTGCGGCGCTGTCGCCCTGGCTGGAGACGACGAATGAAGAGCGGTACGCGATCCTGGCGGAAGACAGCCGGAAGACCCGTGTGGAAATGATCGAGAAGATCCTGTATGAATTCCTGGAGGTCGGGCGGATCACGAACGAGGCGGCCAGCGCGCAGCAGAAGGAATACCAGCAGCGGTTCCGGGAGTCGGCGATCAAACGGCAGATGGAACTCCTACAGAAGGAGCTGGACGAAATGCATCCGGAAAACGTGACGGACGTGCAGAAATTCGAGCAGAAGATTGCGGAATCCGGCATGAATGATACGGCCAGAAAAGAAGCGGAAAAGGTCCTGAACCGCCTGAAGCAGGAGGGGCGGGAGAGCGCGGAATCCGGCATACTCTATGATTATCTGGATTTCGTGACCGGCCTTTCCTGGAAAAAGGAAGAGCCGGAACGGATTGATCTGGACGAGGCCCGCCGGATCCTGGATGAAGACCACTACGGGCTGAAAAAGGTCAAGGACCGGATGATCCAGCAGATCGCGGTCATGAACCTGAAAAAACAGCAGTCGGGCTCGATCCTTCTGTTTGTGGGAGCGCCGGGAACCGGCAAAACCAGCATCGGCCGGAGCATTGCGCGGGCACTGAACCGGGAATATGTAAGGGTCAGCCTTGGCGGCGTGCATGATGAATCCGATATCCGCGGCCACAGAAGGACCTATATCGGCGCCATGCCCGGACGGATCATGGACGGAATTCATAAGAGCGGCGTGTCCAATCCGGTGATGGTTCTGGATGAAGTGGACAAGCTGTCCGCGTCCTATAACGGCAGTCCTGCCAGCGCCCTGCTGGAAGTGCTGGATCCGGAGCAGAACAATACGTTTACCGATCACTATATGAATGTGCCTTATGATCTGTCGGACGTTCTTTTCATCTGCACGGCGAATACCGCCGATACCATTCCGGGACCGCTTCTGGACCGGATGGAGGTAATCCAGTTCAACGGCTATTCTCCGGATGAAAAGGAGCAGATCGCGAAGCATCATCTGGTGCCGAAAGCCATGGAAAGCATGGGAATTGCGCCGGACCAGATGCAGATCGAAGACAGCGCCATCCGCGAGATCATTCAGAATTATACGATGGAGGCCGGAGTCCGTGGCCTTCGGAAGCATCTGGATACGCTGTGTCGCGATATGGCCGTGCGGGTCGCGAAAAACCCGGAGGAGAAGATTGCTGTGACGGACGAAACGGTCCGGGAGGTCATGGATACCCGGCCGATCACCCACAATGAGGTGCTGAAGGATCCGAAGCCCGGTGTTGTCACCGGGCTGGCATGGACCCCCGTCGGCGGAGAAATTCTGTATATCGAAACGCTGATGACCAAAGGAAAGGGCGAGATCATTCTTACGGGCCAGCTGGGCGACGTGATGAAGGAATCCGCCCGGATCGCGGTCAGTCTGGTCAAGGATCTGTTTCCGGACAAAGCCGATATCTTTGCGCAGAACGATCTTCACATTCATGTACCGGCAGGCGCCGTGCCAAAAGACGGCCCCTCCGCGGGATCCGCGCTTACGACGGCGATCGCTTCGCTTGTTACCGGTCATGCGGTGGATCCCCATATTGCCATGACCGGGGAAGCCGCTCTCCGCGGGGCCATCACCCCCATCGGCGGCCTTCCGGAGAAGCTGATGGCCGCCCAGCGCGCCGGCGTCACAAAGGCCTTCATCCCGGAGGAGAACCTGTTCGACCTGAAAGACGTCGCGCAGGAGGTTAAAGACAGCATGGAGATCATCCCGGTCAGGGATGTCCGCGAAGTCCTCGAAAAGACGGGCGTCATCGCGTGATGCTTTTTGGCGACGGGGGGACGGTTCCCTGTCGCCATTCTTCTGAAACAAAGGGTTTTCCCCGCCGTGACGACAGGGGGACGGTTCCCTGTCGCCGTTCTTCTGAAACAAAAGGCATTTCGCCGCCGTGATTGACCGCGGTGAAAGCCGTTTCCATTAAGAAAGCGCTTCTGAAACAAAGGGTTTTTCCCTTTGTTTCAGATTGAAGACAAAGTCGTGTTTAAGCCGCAAGGCTGAGCACGGCTTTTCTTTTGCTTTTAAGGCTCCTTCTTATAAAAACTTATTTTTTTCAAAAAAGGGTTGACAAAGTAGCAAAACGATACTAAGATACAATCAGAAAGTAGCAAATCAATACTAACAGATCCGAAGGAGGTGGAAACCATGGCGATCATCTATCAGAAATTCTTACCCGCGAACTACGTTATGCTGATGAAAAAGGGGAAGGTCGTGAAGGAAGGACTGGGGCTGGCCCTCTGGTATGACCAGCGCAAAGTCACCGTCCTGCAGGTGCCGGCGACGGCGAACGATGAACCGTTTTCCTTTGACGATCTGATCACGGAGGATTATCAGACCGCCTGCGTACAGGGGCAGGTCACCTTCCGGGTCACGGATTTCAGGCAGGCGGTGCAGATGGCCGATTTCTCCTTCGTACGCAAAGGCGTCGATAACGGCGCGGCCGCGATCCGTCTGTTCGGCAAAAGGATCGTCGGGCTGAGCAAGGTGATCCTGATGAAGGAAGTCG
>CADBNG010000268.1 GCA_902795985.1 uncultured Lachnospiraceae bacterium | reverse complement strand
TGCTCCTCCCGCGCTGACGTCTTTTCCGCTCTCCAGACAGCCTTCCATGATAGTTGAAAGGAAAGGCAGAGGCTTTACCATCTGCTGGGCGTAATCACAGGCGCACAGAACGGCAGTCATTTTATCGCACCAGTATTTCATCTGTTTGTCATATGCATCTTTCACCTGGTCGAAAGAGGTAAAATCCGCCAGACTTCCGGTCTTTATTCCAAGCTGCCTGCCCTTAGAGCCGCAGATGCCCCACCTCGGGCAGCCTTCGCCGCACTCGATGCAACGGCCGTCGTTAATGGCCAGCTCCAGGACCTTGGCTATATTCAGATAGCCGGCATCCTTCCAGCCGTATTCCTGTCCGGGCACATCAGGTTCCACACATCCGACTACCTGATAATTCCGGGCTTCTTCGATCGTCCGTCCTACAGTCATCATGGAAGGAACCGTAACTTCATCATTAAAGATCTTGGGTTCTCCGGTACCGATCCTGATCACATTGGCCACTTTGACTTTATATTCCCGCGGGGAATTATTATGCATGCGTGCAGCGATCCATGGATTGACTATACGTGTATGTGCGTGCGCATCCAGGAACATGAAGGTAACATCATTGGTACCGTCGGTCCCATCCGCCTTCAGGCCGCCCAGCGTCAGGCACGGTCCGCCGATCCCTCCGTTGCCGAAGATCGCGACGCAGTTATGATCTCTGAGCTTGTTGAGTTCCCAGATCTTGATCTGGAAATTCTCGATCAGCTCCTGCATGAACGGACGGTCCGCCTCGCCCGTTTCGATATCATGTTTATAGAAAGGATACATATACTGGTCAAAACGGCCGTAAGAAACGGAATGACCGTTGCTTTCCATCAGGACCAGATCGTTGGCAAACAGCACCATCTGGACAGCTTCGTAAAATGTCTGCGGCGCGCCGTCCGCAATATGATCACAGACCTCGGCGATCTTAAGCAGTTCCTTTGCCCGGGTCTCATCTTTTTCCGCAGCTGCCTTTTCCCGCGCCAGATCGGCATGGCGTCTGATATAGATCGAACCGCCCTCGCTCGCCACCAGCATGGCCTTGTAGAACGGGATCTTTTTGAAATCTTCCGGATCGCAGATGTCCAGTGAATCCAGCTTTTCCCGGATCTCCTGTCTGATCTTTCCGAAGCCTTTTTTCAGAACATAATCATAGCTGATCCCCAGATGGCCGGGACCGGAAGTGAAATAGTTCACATTGGAAAACACCTGTTTCCCCACATGTGATCCCTTAAGCTCCTCGTCGCCCAGCAGCGAAAGTGCCACATCCGATACCGATTTTCCATGCCAGTACTCCTGGATGCCCTCCAGCTTTCTTACAGTTTCATCGCTGTACCAGAAATAGTCATGAGTACGCTGCTCACTGTAATCCATCAGGCCTTCCTTCATCTCCTGAACTATCCAGTCCACGCCGAATTCCGGGAATACCGGACCTGCTTTGATCGGCGCGCCCAGCGTTCCGACAAGCAGCTCATCTTCATATATCTCTATCGGACTGGTGGTGAAATGGTTATACATAGCCCACGCCACCTGCAGTATATGAGGATCGGATTCATGCGCCTTATACGCTTCCGTCACCTTCAGCGCGCGTGTCGCATCCACCTCTCCATTCGTGGATTTGGGAGTGCGCGCAAGGATCCTGTTGATCCTCGGGAACGGGGACGGATCTTTTGTATTTCCCGAAATTCCGATGCCCCACACCTTATCATAAGGTTCCACGGGAAGAGGCTCAACTCTGTGCGCCTGTGCTTCTGTATAAGAAGTTTTTATTTTGGTGAAATCAATGACCTCGTTCTTTGCTGTCGGTTCAGCGATCATGATCAGTCTCCTTTCACAGGATGTTCGACATTTTACCGTTATTAACAATTTTACTTATATTATAATTTAACCCCTGTCCCAACGCCGGCGCAATCAGAATTTTATTTTAATAATACAATTATTGTGAAGTCTGCTTGATTCGGCAGACGCCATACGGCTGTTCCGCTTCTGTTTCTGCCATGAAACCATCTTAGAATTAAGAAACATTTATGAAAATGACCTGTTCGGAAATCATTCCGGGCGTGTAACTTTCATTTTTCATATTCAACAATCTGTTAATTGCGTTTTAACGGGCAGTTGAAGCATACTATAGCTGTGAATTGATAAAAAATCGTCCTGCATCCTTCGAAACAAAAAACGGCAGGGATGCATTCAGAAAAGCAAAAAGATCCGGAGGAAAAAATATGTCATCAACTGCATCAACAGTAGTTTCCGCCTCAAAAAACGGTGTCATCGCAAGTCTTTCCAACAGCGAAAATCTGCGCATGAACAAAGACGTCTACGCACATGCCGATGAAGTAGACGTAAAGCCTCTTGCCATAGAGCCTTTCGATAAAGAATGGGGCGTAGGTCTTTCCGGAAACACACCGGAGCCGTCACCGTTCAGGCGTATAAACAATATCCTGAAGGTGACTGAACGCACGACCAACGGTTTCGTAGCGCCCGACCGCGCGGAGCTTGTTACAAAAGCATATAAAGACCATATCGGAGAATCCCAGGAGATCAAATGCGCCTACGGCATAGCCTACACACTGGAGCAGACTCCCTTATTCCTGTATGACGACGAGCTTGTCGTCGGCGG
>CADBNG010000267.1 GCA_902795985.1 uncultured Lachnospiraceae bacterium | reverse complement strand
CGTCCCGTAAACTTAAGATCCGGACGTTTGTCGTACAATTCCTTTGAAATCAGGAAATATTCCTGTTCCGGTCCCACGAAGCAGCGGACCGCCTTCGCCTTTTCATTTCCAAAAAGCCGGAGAATCCGGAGTGCCTGTTTGTTCAGGGCTTCCATCGACCGCAGCAGCGGCGTCTTCTTATCCAGCGCTTCACTGCCATACGAACAGAAAGCTGTGGGAATGCAAAGCGTCTTTCCTTTTATAAATGCATAGGAGGTCGGATCCCAGGCTGTATAGCCCCGGGCTTCGAAAGTTGCTCTCAGACCGCCGCTGGGGAAGGAAGACGCGTCCGGCTCGCCCTTGATCAGTTCTTTTCCGGAAAACTCCATGATCACGCCTCCGTCCGGGGAGGGAGAAATAAAGCTGTCGTGCTTTTCCGCCGAAAGTCCGGTCAGCGGCTGAAACCAGTGGGTAAAATGGGTCGCTCCATGGTCCACTGCCCAGTTCTTCATTGCTTCGGCAACGGCATCCGCCACGCCCTTCTCCAATGCGGCTCCCTCATCGATCGTCCTGCGAAGGGACTGATAAACCTCCGCTGAAAGAGTCGCCTTCATGATCCGGTCATCAAAAACCATGCTTCCAAATAATTCCGGTATGCCGCTCATAGTGTTCTCCTTTCCCTGGCTGTATATCTCATGAGGTTTCATTATCCGCAACAGAAAAGGCGCCTTCGGGTTTTCACCCAAAGACGCCATTGCCTTATGGAGTGGTTTATACACCTTTTACGGAGGATTGTCAATATCAAAAAACGATATTTTTGAATGCTCATTTCTGTTTTCCTGCATTTTTCAGGATTTTTTCCGATTAATTGTTGACATTATGCAAGTTCGTGTTACAATTCATTCATATACAGTTCTTCCCGATTTCAGGGAAGTAAAAAATGGGCAAAGGCGTTCATTTTGTTGCAGAAACACTTCTGCAGTAAAATGAGCGCCTTTTACTGTTTCCGGGTCTTTCAAAACGCTTACCGGAAATATGGAAAGGAATTATTTCTATGAGATACAACTGGCTTACCTATGGAAGGGTGGAAGAAAGAGATTCCTGCGGGATCGGCGCCGTCGTCGATATCAGGGGACGCCGCACACGGCAGACCGTGGACGATGCATTAAAGATCGTCGAGAAGCTGGAACACCGGGCCGGAAAAGACGCTTCCGGCGAGACCGGCGACGGTGTCGGCATTCTCCTGCAGATCTGCCCGGAATTCTTCCGGGAAGCTGCCGCCAGGGAAGGAATCACGCTCGGCGCCAACGGCAGTTTCGCTGTCGGCATGTTCTTTTTCCCGACAAACGCCCTGGCCCGCGGTCAGGCCAAAAAAATGTTCGAGATTATCCTGCAGAAAGAAGGCCTGCGGGTCCTGGGCTGGAGAGAGGTTCCGATTTTCCCGGAAGTACTTGGCCGGACGGCCCTCTCCTGTATGCCCCATATCATGCAGTGCTTCATCGAACGCCCGAAAGATACCCTGCCCGGCCTGCCCTTTGACCGGAAGCTCTACATCGCCCGCCGGGAATTTGAACAGTCCAACGACAATACCTATGTCGTCAGCCTGTCCAGCCGGACCATTGTATATAAGGGAATGTTTCTGGTCGGCCAGCTCCGGAAATTCTATAAAGATCTGCAAAGCGAAGAATATACCTCCGCCATCGCGATGGTCCACTCCCGCTTTTCGACCAATACGACACCGTCCTGGCAGAGGGCCCATCCGAACCGCATGATCCTCCACAACGGCGAAATCAATACCATCCGCGGAAATGTGGACCGCATGCTGGCCCGGGAAGAGACCATGTCTTCGGCCGTCATGCGGGAAAACATGGATAAAATCTTTCCGGTCGTAAACGCCGAAGGTTCCGACTCCGCCATGCTTGACAACACGATCGAATTTCTGGTCATGAACGGCATGGATCTTCCGCTTGCCATGATGATCACCATTCCGGAGCCCTGGAAAAACGACAAGACCATTACCCGGGAAAAGAAGGATCTGTACCGTTACTATGCCACCATGATGGAGCCCTGGGACGGACCGGCCGCCATCCTGTTTTCCGACGGGGAACTGGCCGGCGCTGTTCTTGACCGCAACGGGCTTCGCCCGTCCCGCTACTATCTGACGGACGATGATCGTCTGATCCTCTCCTCCGAAGTCGGCGTGCTGGAACTGGACGAAGCCCGCATCATAAAAAAAGACCGGCTGCGTCCCGGCAAAATGCTGCTGATCGATACCCGGCGTCAAAAGCTCCTGGATGACGAAGAAATCAAGGAATACTACGCGCTGCGCCGTCCTTACGGAGAATGGCTGGATCAGAACCTGGTCCACCTGAAAGATCTTTCCATTCCGAATCATCAGGTGCCCCATCACAGCCAGGAAGAACGGGATAAGCTCTACCGGGCCTTCGGTTATACCTATGAACAGGTCAAAGACGCGATACTTCCCATGGCGAAGACCGGCAGCGAACCCACAGCGGCAATGGGCACGGACACGCCCCTGGCCGTCCTTTCCCGCCACTATCCCCCGCTGTACGATTATTTCAAACAGCAGTTTGCCCAGGTCACCAATCCGCCTATCGACGCGATCCGGGAGGAGTGCGTTACGGATACCACCGTTTATGTCGGACGGGACGGCAATCTGCTGGAAGAAACCCCGGAAAACTGTACCGTGCTTCAGATCAACAATCCCATTCTGACCGGGGTGGACCTTTTAAAAATCCAGAACATGCACCGGGACGGCTTTCATGTGGAAACCGTATCCCTTCTGTATTATAAAAACACTCCGCTGGAGCGGGCGCTGGACCGTCTGTTCATTGCCTGCGACAAAGCTTACAAGCACGGGGCAAACATCCTGATTCTCTCCGACCGGGGTGTGGATGAGAACCATGTGGCAATCCCCTCGTTCCTGGCGGTTTCCGCCATGGAGCAGTATCTGGTGCGGACAAAAAAACGCACGTCCGTTTCCATCATTCTGGAAAGCGCCGAGCCGCGGGACGTCCATCATTTTGCACTGCTTCTGGGCTACGGCGCCCGGGCAATCTGCCCGTATCTGGCCCATGAATGCATCGAGGAATGCATTCACGTGGGACTACTGGATAAAGACGCCCATACTGCGATCAACGATTACAATTCCGCTATTTTGCACGGAATCGTAAAAATCGCTTCCAAAATGGGGGTT
>CADBNG010000266.1 GCA_902795985.1 uncultured Lachnospiraceae bacterium | reverse complement strand
CATCGAGAAAAAACAGGAAGATTTCGCGGCCGAAGTTGCTGCCCAGATGAATAAATAATCTTTCGTGCAGGCATCCGAAGTATCCGGGGCAAAGCGCAGACCGCTTTGCCCCGTTTTAACATTCCGGACCTGGAAAGCAGCCTGTTTCCCGCGGCTTTCCGTAAAGGAACCGCATGAAAACAAGGACGGTTTTGACGAAAACGGAAGCGGTTCCTGAAGATGCCTGGTGAATATGCTTGAATATTTATTCATAGTGTTGTAAGATGAGTGTCTGTAAATAAAACTGCAGAACAGAAATAAACATTTTGAAGGAGAGTAGTAAAAATGAAAAAGAAGATTTTAGCACTGGTTTTCTGCGCGGCAATGGTCCTTTCCCTTGCGGCATGCGGCTCCGGCAGCCAGCCGGCAAAAGAGGCTTCGTCCGCACCGGCGGCGGCCAGCAGCGCGGCGCCCGCAGCAGAAGCACTGACGATTTCGGATGGTGTTCTGACACTGGGAACGAATGCGGCATTCCCGCCGTATGAGTACTATGAAGGCGACAAGATCGTCGGCATCGATGCCGAAGTAGCGGAAGAACTGGCAAACCGTCTGGGACTTAAGCTGGAGATTGTGGATATGGACTTCGGTTCCATTATCACCTCCGTACAGACCGGTAAGATCGATATGGGCGTTGCGGGCATGACCGTTACGGAAGAACGTCTGGAGAACGTCAATTTCTCGGATTCCTATTCCACCGGCGTACAGGTCGTTATCGTTAAGGAAGACGGCGACGCGGTCCAGTCCCTGGACGATCTTGACGGCGCGCTGATCGGCTGCCAGGAAGCGACCACCGGTTACATCTACTGCTCGGACGACTATGGCGAGGACAACGTTATTGCCTATACGAACGGACCGACAGCGGTACAGGCCCTTCTGGATGACAAAGTGGACTGCGTTGTTATCGACAAACAGCCGGCGCTTGCCTTTGTTGAACAGAACGAAGGACTGAAGATCCTGGATACGGAATATGTGGTCGAGGATTACGCGATCGCCATCAGCAAGGAGAACGAAGCTCTGCTGAACGCAGTCAACGGCGCTCTCAAGGAGATGATCGCAGACGGAACGGTACAGAAAATTCTTGACAAATACATCACGGAATAATCCGGACAAAGCATCACAAACGTATTGAAATTGAGAAGGGAGATCCTTCATGGATAAATTCATCCAAGGCCTGTATCAGACCTTTATTCTGGATGATAACTACATGTATTTCGTCCGGGGAATCGGAATCACTCTTCTGGTGACCGTTCTCTCACTTGTTATGGGTCTGGTTATCGGTGTGGTCGTTGCGATCATCCGTTCCTCCCATGATCTGCAGCCGGCGAATCAGAAAAAACCGCTTCTTGGCTTTTTCAACTTCATCTGCAAAATCTATCTGACGGTGATCCGCGGAACGCCCACGATGGTTCAGCTGCTGATCATGTGGTTTGTCATCTTTGCCAGCTCCCGCTCTACGGACGCGAACCTGATCCGCAGCGCGGTCCTGGCATTCGGAATCAATTCCGGCGCGTATATTGCGGAAATTATCCGTTCCGGCATCATGTCGATCGATAAGGGACAGATGGAAGCAGGACGTTCTCTCGGACTTACGTACGCGAGCACAATGAAAAGCGTGATTATCCCGCAGGCTTTTAAAAACGTTCTTCCGGCACTGGGGAACGAGTTCATCACCCTGCTGAAGGAAACGTCGATCGTAACCGTTATCGGTCTGAAGGATCTTACAAAGGGTGCGATGATCATTCAGGGAAAGACCTATCAGGCGCTTGTTCCCTTCCTGGCCATCGCTGCCATTTATCTCGTTCTGGTTCTGATTATCGTCAGGATCATGGGCATGATCGAAAGGAGGCTGCGGATCAGTGACAAGCAGTTATAAGGACGGGAGCGTCCTCATCGAAGTCCGGAATCTGAAAAAGCAGTTCGGCGATCATGTGGTCCTGAACGGGATCAATACGGAGATCCGAAAAGGGGAGGTTGTGGTCATCATCGGTCCTTCCGGATCGGGAAAATCCACTTTCCTCCGTTCTCTGAACCTGCTGGAGATCCCGACTTCCGGGGAAATCCTTTTCGAAGGCGCCAATATTACCGACCCGAAAGCGGACATCAACCTGCACCGGCAGAAAATGGGAATGGTATTCCAGCAGTTCAACCTGTTCCGGAATATGACGGTGAAGAAGAATATCACCCTGGCCCCGATGAAGCTGAAAAAAATATCCCAGGAGGAAGCGGACGCGAAAGCGATGGAGCTTCTGACCCGGGTCGGCCTTCCGGAAAAGGCAGATGCCTATCCGCAGATGCTTTCCGGCGGACAGCAGCAGCGTGTCGCGATCGCCCGGGCCCTTGCCATGGAACCGGACGTAATGCTGTTTGACGAACCTACATCCGCCCTGGATCCGGAAATGGTCGGAGAGGTTCTGACCATTATGAGGGAACTGGCCCTGTCCGGAATGACGATGGTGGTTGTGACCCACGAAATGGGTTTTGCCAGAGAAGTGGGAACCCGTATGGTATTTATCGACGAAGGTGTTATAATGGAAGAGAACACACCGGATCGGTTCTTCGACCAGCCAAAAAATCAACGGCTTAAGGACTTTATTTCCAAGGTCCTGTAAGGAAGGGTACGGCTCAGCCCGGGCCCTGAATCCGACAGAAGAGACTGCAGGCATACGGTATGCTCGCAGTCTTCTTTTTTGTAAGGCTTTCGGGGAAGCCGGATGTGGGTCCAGACAAATGACTATATTAATCGGAAAGGCAGCAAAATGAAAAAAACAGCGGTTCTTATGATCATGGACGGTCTGGGACTCCGGGAGTCCCACGAGCATAACGCGGTATGGGAGGCAAAGACCCCGAACCTGGATCGCCTGATGAAGGAATGTCCTTTTGTTGAGGCGCAGGCCAGCGGGAAAGCGGTGGGCCTTCCGGAAGGGCAGATGGGCAATTCGGAGGTCGGACATCTGAATCTCGGCGGCGGCCGCATCGTCTACCAGGACCTGACGCGGATTACCAAGGCGATTGAAGACGGAGACTTTTTCCGCAATCCGAAACTTCTGGCGGCAGTGGAAAACTGCAAGGAGAAGGGAACTGCCCTGCATCTTTACGGACTGCTTTCCGACGGAGGGGTTCACAGCCACAACACCCATCTGTATGCGCTTTTAAAACTGGCGAAAGATGCCGGCCTTAATAAGGTTTATGTCCACTGCTTCCTGGATGGAAGAGATACTCCTCCGGCCTCCGGCAAAGGCTATGTGGAAGAACTGGAAGAAAAGATCCGGGAGATCGGCATCGGCAGCATCGGCGTGATCTGCGGCCGGTATTACGCAATGGACCGGGACAACCGCTGGGAACGGGTGGAAAAGGCATATGACGCCCTGACGTCCGGCATCGGCATTGACGGAGGAAATGATCCGGCAGCAGCGGTTCAGCATTCTTATGACGAAGGCGTGACCGATGAGTTCATGCTTCCGGCTGTTGTGGATAAAAACGCCGTAATCAAAGACGGGGACTCCGTGATCTTTTATAATTTCCGCCAGGACCGGGCCAGAGAAATCACCCGAGCCCTCTGCGATCCGGAATTCAGCGGATTTGAGCGCAAAAGCATGCCGAAGGACCTGTGCTATATCTGCTTTACGGAATATGACGAAACGATACCGAACAAGCAGGTGGCTTTCGAAGAAATCCATCTGGACAATACGTTCGGAGAATATCTTGCCGCGCATCATAAAACCCAGCTACGCCTTGCGGAAACAGAAAAATACGCCCATGTGACCTTTTTCTTCAACGGCGGTATCGAGGAGCCGAACGAAGGAGAGGACCGGATCCTGGTTCCCTCCCCGAAGGTCGCGACCTATGACCTCCAGCCGGAAATGAGCGCTTATGAGGTCTGCGATAAACTGGTTGAGGCGATCGGCAGCGGAAAATACGACGTGATTATTATCAACTTCGCGAATTCGGACATGGTCGGACATACGGGCGTGGAAGAAGCGGCCATTAAGGCGGTGGAAGCCGTGGATACCTGCGTAGGCCGCGCCGTAAAAGCCGCGGAGGAGGCCGGCGCCGTGATGCTGATCTGCGCGGATCACGGCAATTCCGAGCAGATGATCGATGAAAAAACAGGAGAGCCCCATACGGCCCATACCACGAATCCGGTTCCGCTGATCCTTGT
>CADBNG010000265.1 GCA_902795985.1 uncultured Lachnospiraceae bacterium | reverse complement strand
GAAAAACACGTGTCGGAAAAGTCGTAAGCAATAAGATGGACAAGACGATCGTTGTTGCCGTTGAAAACCGTGTGAAACATCCGCTTTACAAAAAGATCGTTACCCGTACCTACAAGCTTAAGGCTCATGACGCAGAGAACATCTGCAACGAAGGCGACACCGTAAGAGTAATGGAAACCCGTCCGCTTTCCAAGGACAAGAGATGGCGTCTCGTCGAAGTCCTTGAAAGAGCGAAATAATAGGATAGTGGAGGAAAAACAGGCATGATTCAACAGGAAAGCAGACTTAAGGTCGCTGACAATACCGGTGCCAAGGAAATCCTTTGCATCCGTGTTATGGGCGGCTCCAAAAGAAGATATGCGAACATCGGAGATGTCATCACCGCGACGGTGAAAGACGCGACTCCCGGCGGTATGGTCAAGAAGGGCGACGTTGTCAAGGCGGTCGTCGTACGTACGGTCAAGGGCGCGCACAGAAAAGACGGATCCTACATCCGCTTCGATGAGAACGCAGCAGTTATCCTGAAAGAGGACAACACCCCGAGAGGAACACGTATTTTCGGACCGGTGGCCAGAGAGCTTCGTGAGAAACACTTCATGAAGATCGTCTCACTCGCGCCGGAAGTATTATAAGGAGGAAGGCAATGTCACTTAAGATCAAAACAGGCGATACTGTCAAAGTCATTGCCGGAAAAGACAAAGATAAGGAAGGAAAGGTTCTTTCCATCGATGCCAAGAACGGCAGAGTGCTCGTAGAGGGCGTCAACATGGTCAAAAAACATGAGAAGCCCAGCGGCCGCAACCAGCATGGCGGCATCATCACAAGAGAAGCTCCGATCGACCTTTCGAACGTTATGTACCTTCATAAAGGCAAAGCTACCCGCGTCGGTTTCAAGATCGAAGACGGCAAAAAGGTACGTATCGCCAAAAGCACCGGCGAAGTGCTGGATTGAGATAAGGAGGCCATACTGTGAGCAGATATAAAGATTTATACCAGAATGAGATCGTTGACGCCATGATCAAGAAGTTCGGCTACAAGAACATCATGGAAGTTCCGAAGCTGCACAAGATCGTTGTGAACATGGGCGTCGGCGAAGCTAAGGAAAACGCCAAGGTCCTGGATTCCGCTGTTGCGGATCTGGAGAAGATCACCGGTCAGAAGGCCGTGATCACCAAGGCCAAGAAATCGGTCGCCAACTTCAAGCTTCGTGAAGGCATGTCGATCGGATGCAAGGTTACCCTTCGCGGCGAAAAGATGTATGAGTTTGCGGATCGTCTGATCAACCTTGCTCTTCCGCGAGTACGTGACTTCCGCGGCGTGAACCCCAATGCTTTCGACGGCAGAGGAAACTATGCGCTCGGCATCCGCGAGCAGCTCATCTTCCCGGAGATCGAGTATGACAAGATCGACAAGGTCCGCGGAATGGACGTTATCTTCGTCACCACCGCGAAGACGGATGAGGAAGCGCGTGAACTGTTAACATTGTTCAATATGCCGTTCGCAAAGTAAGGAGGAAAGATTCATGGCTAAGACAGCAATGAAAATCAAGCAGGCCCGCCCCGCAAAGTATGCTGTAAGAGAATACAATCGCTGCAAGATCTGCGGACGTCCCCATGCTTACCTTAGAAAATACGGGATCTGCCGTATCTGTTTCCGTGAGTTAGCGTACAAGGGTCAGATCCCCGGCGTGAAGAAAGCAAGCTGGTAAGGTAAAGAGAAGGAGGAAACGCATTATGTCTATGAGCGATCCCATTGCAGATATGCTTACAAGAATCCGCAACGCGAATGCCGCAAAGCATGACACCGTTGATGTCCCCGTTTCCAAGATGAAGACCGCCATCGCGGACATCCTGGTAAAGGAAGGCTACATCAGCAAATATACCGTTATCGAAGACGGAGCCAAAAAGAACCTTCATATCACCCTGAAGTACGGCGCGGACAAGAATGAAAAGATCATCACCGGTCTGAAAAGAATCTCCAAGCCCGGCCTTCGTGTGTATGTGAATAAAGATGAACTGCCCCGCGTTCTGGGCGGACTGGGTGTTGCCATCCTTTCCACCAACAAGGGCGTCATCACCGACCGGGAAGCCAGAAAGCTCCAGGTTGGCGGAGAAGTACTGGCGTTTGTCTGGTAAGAGGCTCCGCAGACGGACACTGTGCCAGACACATTGTCCGAAAAACTGAAAACAGAAAGGGCGAACGAACCCTTTCCGAGAATCTAAGTTGAATGTACAGGAGGAAACAAAAATGTCCCGAGTCGGAAGAGCCCCGGTTGTCATACCGGCAGGCGTCACGATTGACATCAAAGAAGGCAACGACATTACAGTGAAGGGCCCGAAGGGAACGCTTTCCCGCGTGCTCCCCGCTGAAATGGATATTAAAATCGAAGGCGACCAGATCGTCGTATCAAGACCGAATGACTTAAAGAGAATGAAATCTCTGCACGGTCTTACCCGTTCCCTCATCCACAACATGGTGGTTGGCGTGAGCGAGGGCTATACCAAAGTTCTTGAAGTGAACGGTGTCGGCTACCGTGCCCAGAAGCAGGGTAAGACACTGGTTCTGAACCTCGGTTATTCCCATCCCATCGAGATGGAGGATCCCGAGGGTCTGGAGTCCGCAGTGGACGGAAACAAGATCACAGTCAGCGGGATCGACAAGGAAAAGGTCGGTCAGTACGCCGCGGAAATCCGCGAGAAGAGAAGACCGGAACCCTATAAGGGCAAGGGTATCAAGTATGCTGATGAAGTAATCCGTCGTAAGGTCGGCAAGGCCGGTAAGTAAAGGAGGACGCCAGAATGATCAGGAAACCATCAAGAGCCGTGATCCGTCGTAAAAAGCACTGGAGAATGCGCAGCCGCCTGGCGGGCACCGCGGAAAGACCCAGACTGGCCGTTTTCCGCAGTGACAAGCATTTCTATGCGCAGATCATTGACGATCAGGCAGGAAATACATTAGTATCCGCTTCCACGACCCAGAAGGACGTGAAAAGCGAACTGGAAAAGACCAATGATGTGGCTGCGGCCGCATATCTCGGAACCGTATTGGGTAAGAAGGCTCTGGAAGCCGGTATTACCGAAGTGATCTTCGATCGCGGCGGATTTATCTATCAGGGTAAAATCGCGGCCTTTGCCGACGCAGCGAGAGAAGCCGGTCTTAAATTCTAAGAGAAAGGAGAGAACACATGAAGCGCTCAATCATTGATCCCGCGACACTCGAGCTGGATGAAAAAGTGGTTGCCATCAAACGAGTAACGAAAGTTGTTAAGGGCGGTCGTAACATGCGTTTTACTGCCTTGGTCGTAGTAGGAGACCGGAACGGTCACGTAGGCGCCGGGCTTGGCAAGGCGACTGAAATTCCGGAGGCGATCCGCAAAGGCAAGGAGGACGCCGCCAAGAATCTCATCAACGTCGCCATCGACGATAAAGGTTCCATTACCCATGACATCATCGGAGAATACGGCAGTGCCGAAGTTCTTCTCCGCAAGGCTCCGGAAGGTACCGGTATCATCGCCGGCGGCCCCGCCCGTGCGGTCGTGGAGCTTGCGGGTATCCGCAATATCCGTACGAAGTCCCTGGGTTCCAATAACAAGCAGAATGTCGTTCTTGCGACCGTGGAAGGCCTTCGTCAGCTGAAGACGCCGGAAGAAGTCGCAAGGCTCCGCGGCAAATCCAAAGAAGAGTTATTTGCTTAAGGAGGATTCGAAAAGATGGCTGAAAACAGAATTAAGATCACACTGGTCAAATCACCCATCGGCTGTGTTCCGAAACATCGCAAGATCGTGGAAGCCCTGGGCCTTAGAAAACTGCATCACACGGTAGATATGCCCGATAACGCCGCGGTCCGCGGTATGGTAAGACAGGTTTCGTACCTTGTGAAAGTCGAAGAGTAAGGGGGTACTGAAAATGGATTTATCAAATTTATATCCCGCAGAAGGAAGCAAGCACAGCGATAACTTCCGCAGGGGCCGCGGACATGGATCCGGCAACGGAAAGACGGCCGGCAAAGGCCATAAGGGTCAGAAGGCCCGTTCCGGAGCACCCCGTCCCGGTTTTGAAGGCGGTCAGATGCCGTTATACAGAAGACTCCCGAAGAGAGGCTTCAAATGCCGTAATTCCAAGGAAATCATTGCCATTAACGTAAGCGCCCTCGAGCGATTCGAGGATGGCGCCGAGGTGACGGTGGAGACCCTCATTGAGAGCGGCCTCGTATCGGATCCGAGAGACGGAATCAAAATTCTCGGAAACGGTGAGATCACCAAGAAGCTTGCTGTAAAAGCCAATGCTTTCAGCGAGAGCGCAAAAGCGAAAATCGAAGCTGCAGGTGGATCAATTGAGGTAATCTAAATGTTTAAAACGGTCAGAGATGCGTTTCGCATCAAAGAAATCCGGCACAGGATTATATATGTCCTGATTGCGCTGGTGATCATCCGTATGGGTTCACAGGTTCCGGTACCGGGCGTTAACTCCGATTTCTTCGCGAACTACTTCGGATCCAATACGAACGACGCGTTCAACTTCCTGAACGCGTTCACCGGCGGCGGATTCAGCAACTTTTCGATCCTGGCACTGAGCATCACGCCTTACATTACCGCATCCATTATCGTTCAGCTTCTGACGATTGCGATCCCGAAGCTGGAAGAGATGGCCAAAGAAGGCCCGGACGGCAGGAAGAAGCTTGAAAAAGTCACGCGTTTTCTGACGATCGCTCTTTCCCTTATTGAATCGATTTCCATGTGTATCGGTTTCGGTAACCAGGGGCTTTTCACGGAAATGAATGCGATCAACGTTATTGTCGTCGTTGCTTCGCTGACGGCCGGCAGCGCATTCCTGATGTGGATCGGTGAGCAGATCACGGATAAGGGCGTCGGAAACGGTATCTCCATGGTACTTCTGATCAACATCCTTTCCAGGGTACCGTCCGACCTGATTTCTCTGCATGAAAACTTTGCCTCCGGCCCGAACATTGCGAAAGACGTACTGGTCTGGGTCGTAATCGCGGCAATCATCATCTTCGTTACCGTTCTGGTTCTGATCCTGAACGGGGCGATGCGCAAGATTCCGGTGCAGTATTCCAAGAAGATGGTAGGACGGCGTATGGTCGGCGGGAATTCTTCTCACATTCCGCTGAAAGTCAATACGGCCGGTGTTATCCCGATCATCTTCGCGGCGTCGATCATGTCCTTCCCGGGCATCATCGTGGCCTTCACCGGAAAAAATGTCACCGGTTTCTGGGGACATGTACTGGCAGCCCTGAGCTCCAGCAACTGGTTCCGTACCAGCAACTGGATCTACACGCTGGGCCTGATCCTTTATGTAGTACTGGTTATTTTCTTCGCTTATTTCTATACCTCCATCACCTTCAACCCGATGGAAGTATCGGATAACCTGCGCAAGCAGGGCGGCTTTATCCCGGGCATCCGTCCCGGCAAAGCCACGACGGATTATCTGAGTGAAGTTCTGAAGTACGTGATCTTCATCGGAGCCGCCGGACTGTGCATCGTTGCGGTCATTCCGTTTATCTTCAACGGACTGTTCAACGCAGCGGTTTCCTTCGGAGGCACCTCGCTCATCATTATCGGATCGGTTACGCTGGATACGCTCAAGCAGGTCGAGTCCATGATGGTTGTGCGGAACTACAGAGGATTCTTGAACGACTGATTCATAATCAATCATCAGGCGGCCGGCAGGCGTGGGCGCTTGCGTGATCAAAACGGCCGGACAGCTGCTAAGGCGCATAATGTCCGGCCGTTTTTTCGAAAAACAGCACAAATGGATCAAAGGGGACAGACCCGTTGATCCACAGGCGGATCAGGGGGCCTGTCCCCTTTGATCCAGAAGAACGGCACTTTATGCCATCTGTCAGGAGGACTATTATGAAGATCATTATGCTTGGAGCACCCGGAGCGGGCAAGGGAACACAGGCGAAAAAGATCGCCGAAGCATTCGGAATTCCGCATATTTCCACCGGAGATATTTTCCGCGCCAACCTCAAGGAGGGAACGGAACTGGGCCTTAAGGCCAAGACCTATATGGATAAGGGCGAGCTGGTACCGGATGAGCTGACCTGCGATCTGGTCGTGGACCGCATCTCGAAGGATGACGCGGCGAACGGCTACGTACTGGACGGTTTCCCCCGCACGATTCCGCAGGCGGATGCCCTGACCAATGCTCTTGAGGCCAGAGGAGAAGCCATTGACTTCGCCATTGACGTGAATGTTCCGGACGAGAACATCATCAAGAGAATGGGCGGCAGAAGAGCCTGTGTCGGCTGCGGCGCGACCTATCATCTGGAGTTTGCTCCGCCGAAAGCGGAAGGTATCTGCGATACCTGCGGCAAGGAACTGATCCTGCGCGACGACGACAAACCCGAAACGGTGGCCAACCGTCTTCGTGTCTATCACGACCAGACCCAGCCGCTGATCGATTACTATACCGAAAAGAAAGTGCTCCATACGGTCGACGGCACACAGGACATCGACAAGGTCTTTGCGGATATCAAAGCGATCCTGGGTGAATAAATCATGGGCGTAACGATTAAATCCGCACGAGAGATCGGTCTGATGGCCGATGCCGGGAAATACCTGGAGGAAGTGCATAACGCGCTGGCCGAGGTGATTGCCCCCGGAATTTCCACCTGGGATATCGACGCCCTGGGAGAAGAGCGGATCCGTTCTCTCGGATGTGTACCGAATTTTAAGAATTACAACGGTTTTCCCGCTTCGATCTGCGTTTCGGTCAATGACGAAGTCATCCACGGGATCCCCAGCAAAAAACGGCTGCTGAAGGAAGGGGATATCGTCAGTCTGGATGCTGGGCTGATTTATAAGGGATACCATTCCGACGCTGCCAGGACCTGGGCGGTAGGAAAGATCACGGACGAAGCGCAGAAGCTGATCGACGTGACCCGCCAGTCCTTCTTTGAAGGCATTAAATTCGCCCGGGAAGGCTGCCATCTTCACGAGATTTCAGCGGCTGTCGGCAATTATGCCGAAAGCTTCGGCTACGGGGTCGTCCGCGATTTCGTGGGACACGGGATCGGGACACATCTTCACGAGGAACCGGAAATCCCGAATTTTGCCTGCAGGAGCCGGGGAATCCGGCTTCGCGCCGGAATGACCCTTGCCATCGAACCCATGATCAACATGGGAACCTGGGAAGTAGAGGTACAGGACGATGGCTGGACCGTACTGACAGCAGACGGACAGTATTCGGCTCATTACGAGAATACGGTGCTGATCACGGACGGTGATCCGGTGATTCTGACCCTGACGCATTAACGGTAGGAAGAGGCTTAAAAGGAGGAAACAGATGTCGAAATCTGACGCGATCGAAGTAGAAGGAAGAGTACTTGAAAAACTCCCGAATGCGATGTTCCGGGTCGAACTGGAGAACGGACATGTTGTCCTTGCGCACATCAGCGGCAAGCTCCGGATGAATTTCATCCGCATCCTGCCCGGCGACAAGGTAACGATTGAACTTTCCCCGTATGATCTCGACAAAGGACGCATTATCTGGCGCGATAAATAAACCGGGTTCTACACCGGGATTATGGAATAATCATAAAAACCGGAGCGTTTTTTATGCCGGACGGCAAACCAAACCGGAAAAAAATTATTGCGTAATCTTATTGAAAAAAGTATGATAGAAAAAACAGAAGGGCAGACCGGCCGCGAGGCAGAATAAGGAGGTTATATTTTGTTAGAGATCATTAGCAACGAAGCCGAATCCGGGGCAAAAATCGTCGTTATAGGGGTAGGCGGCGCAGGCAATAATGCGGTAAACCGGATGGTAGACGAAAAGATCGGCGGAGTGGAGTTTGTCGGAGTGAACACCGACCAGCAGGCGCTGGCGCTCTGCAAGGCCCCCACAATTCTGCAGATCGGTGAAAAGGTCACCAAGGGTCTGGGCTGCGGCGCGGTTCCCGAGGTCGGCGAAAAGGCCGCGGAAGAAAGCGTGGAAGAAATCAAAGCGCTGATGGAAGGCGCGGATATGGTATTTGTCACCTGCGGAATGGGCGGCGGCACCGGTACCGGCGCAGCTCCTGTTGTTGCGGGACTTGCCAAACAGATGGGATGCCTGACCGTTGGCGTAGTAACCAAGCCTTTCCGTTTCGAAGCCAAAACAAGAATGACCAATGCCTT
>CADBNG010000264.1 GCA_902795985.1 uncultured Lachnospiraceae bacterium | reverse complement strand
CAGGGCTTTACTAACCGTAGCCACCGAGACGCCGCAACGCTGGGATATATCTTTCATTGATACCATGGCGGCGTGCCCCCGTTTCGTGTGATGTAAGTGATCGGTTTCTAAAACGTTTTCGATGAGTAGACTATACACCTGTTTCCGAAATTGTGCAAGATGGTTTTTCGAAAATTTAGTAACCGTTTTCGTGATTTTAGGTTTTGCACAAAAACGCAAGCTCTTATTTGTATATATTGCACAATTCCGCCCCGGAGATTTTTCTAAGCACACCGCCTGTCTCGTTTATTTATACGAAACGCTCTCCGCTTTCGATAAAATAACTCCGAAAATATTCGGAAAAACCTTGCATGATATACCTTTTGCTTCTATAATAAAGCCCAGATATCGGCTTGTTTTGCCCACTTTCTAAAACGATTGCGGTCGAACAGGCCGGAAATTGAGGAACATTTTAACTCAAACGATTTAACGACAAAGGAGACTGGTATGAAATTCGGATACTTTGATGATGCCAACATGGAATATGTCATCACAACCCCGAAGACTCCGCTGCCCTGGATCAATTATCTTGGCTGCAGGGATTTCTTCACCATCCTGTCCAACACGGGAGGCGGCTATTCTTTCTATAAAGATGCAAAGCTTCTGCGCATCACTCGCTATCGCTACAACAATGTGCCCTATGACAACAACGGCAAGTATTTCTATATTAAAGACGGAGATACCGTCTGGAATCCTGCCTGGCAGCCGGTCCGCACGGAGCTCGACAGCTATGAGTGCCGCCACGGCCTGGGGTACACACGCTTCACCTCATCGAAAGACAATGTGGAAGCTTCCGTTCTCGTATTTGTCCCCATGGACGATACATGCGAAGTGCAGCAGGTCCGCCTGACCAATACCGGGAGCACGCCGAAGAACCTTCAGCTTTTCTCCTATGTTGAATGGTGTCTGTGGAACGCCATGGATGACATGACCAACTTCCAGCGCAATCTGTCTACCGGAGAAGTCGAGGTCATCGGTTCCACGATCTATCATAAGACCGAATACCGCGAAAGACGCAATCATTACGCTGTCTATTCCGTAAATGTTCCTGTCGACGGCTTTGATACAAGCCGCGATGATTTCCTCGGAGCCTATAACGGCCCGGATTCCCCCGATGCCGTAAAATCCGGCGCCGGAAATTCCGTCGCCTCCGGATGGTCGCCCATTGCCTCCCATCAGCTGAATGTCGAGCTTCAGCCCGGCGAATCAAAATCCTTTGTCTTTGTGCTCGGTTACTGCGAAAATCCGGAAGATCAGAAATGGGAAGGCCAGAAAGCCGCTGATGACTATGACGCCATCAAACGGGGAATCATCAACAAGGCCCCGGCCGAGAAGATGCTTGCCCGCTACCAGACGGACGCGGACGTCGAAAAGAGCTTCGAAACACTTAAGAATTACTGGAGTACCCTGCTTTCGAATTTCCATGTCGAGACAGCCGACGAGCGCGTCAACCGCATGGTCAATATCTGGAACCAGTACCAGTGCATGGTCACCTTCAATATGAGCCGTTCCGCCTCCTATTTCGAGTCCGGCATCGGCCGCGGCATGGGCTTCCGTGATTCCTGCCAGGATCTCCTGGGCTTTGTCCACCTGATCCCCGACCGCGCGAGAGAGCGTATCATCGACATCGCTTCAACGCAGTTTGAAGACGGCTCCGCCTATCATCAGTATCAGCCGCTGACCAAGAAGGGCAATTCCGACATCGGCTCCGGCTTCAACGATGACCCGCTCTGGCTGATCGCCGGCACCTCAGCCTACATACGCGAAACCGGCGACACCTCGATCCTCGATGAGACGGTCCCCTACGACAACGATATGTCCAAAGCTACCTCTCTCTTCGGGCATCTGACACGTTCCTTCGACTATATCGTCAATCACAAAGGCCCGCACAAACTGCCCCTGATCGGCCGCGCCGACTGGAACGACTGCCTGAATCTTAACTGCTTTTCCGAGCATCCCGGCGAATCCTTCCAGACCTTCGGACCTTCAGAAGGACCGGTGGCGGAATCCGTCTTCATCGGCGGCATGTTCGTAAAATACGGCCGTGAGTACGCCGATCTCTGCCGTCTTCTCGGAAAAGACGAAGAAGCGGAGCGCGCGCTTGCGGAAGTAAAGGAAATGGAGAAAGCGCTCCTTACCGACGGCTGGGACGGCGAATGGTTCGTCCGCGCCTATGACGCCTTCGGCCATAAGATCGGCTCCGATGAATGCGACGAAGGCAAAATCTATATCGAACCCCAGGGATTCTGCGTTCTGGCCGGCGTCGGCGTTGAAACAGGCGAAGCCGAAAAAGCCCTTAAATCAGTAGAAGAGCGCCTTGATTCCGAATACGGCATCATGATCCTGCAGCCGGCATACACCAGGTATCACCTGGAACTCGGCGAGATCTCCTCCTATCCCCCGGGATATAAGGAAAATGCCGGTATCTTCTGCCACAACAACCCCTGGGTCTCCATCGCCGAAACCGTCGTCGGACACGGCACAAGGGCCTTTGAGATCTACAAGAAGACCTGCCCGGCCTTCCTGCAGGAGAAGAGCGACATCCATAAGACCGAACCCTATGTCTACTCACAGATGGTAGCCGGCCGCGATGCCAGATTCTTCGGACAGGGCAAGAACAGCTGGCTCACCGGTACTGCCGCCTGGACCTTCACGGATATCTCCCAGTACATCCTGGGCATCTATCCGACACTGACCGGCCTCCAGGTCAATCCCTGCATCCCGGCCGGATTCGGAGATTTCAAGGTCCACCGCCGCTATCGCGGGGTCAACTATGAAATCGAAGTAAAACAGAACGGCTCCGAAAAGGGCGTAAAGACCATGACCGTCAACGGCGAAAAGGTCGAGGGCAATGTGATCCCGTATGATCCCGCCGCCGGAACAGTCAGCGTCGTCGTAGAGATGTAAGTCATACATAAAAACTCAAGAACAGGCAGAAAGGAAAGACAGGGGACGGTTCTCTGTCTTTCCCCGAAGGCCGACAGAACGGGCAAAAAGGAATGTGTTCAGGAACATTGGCTTCGATTGCGACCTTGACGAAAGTCCTGCGCAAATCGTGACCAGAGCTAT
>CADBNG010000263.1 GCA_902795985.1 uncultured Lachnospiraceae bacterium | reverse complement strand
TTACGATCACCAGTCCGAATACCGTAAAGACCGCGATCAAGGACCTTAAGACCGGTAAGAAGTACTATGTGCGCATCCAGACGTATAGGAAAGTCGATGGAAAGACGTATTTATCCGGATGGAGCGCAAAGAAGAGCGTAACGGTGAAATAAGGCGGAAGGAGCGGGGAATAAGGAGGACACTGTGCCGGGCACAGTGTCCTTAATTGTATTCTCTCTCACGATACGCTATAATCGGTTCATCCCCCTGCGTGGGATAAGGCAGGCGATCCTGCCGGAATTCCCGTACGGAAAAACATGGAAGAAAAGGAACCGGTCATGCAGATCAATCACGAAAAACGATTACGTATCTTTACAATTGTGTACCTCATCGCCGCAGCCATCCTTCTGGTCTTCATGGCCTGTGAACTGTTCGTGCTCATACAGGTGAACCAACTGCAGCCGACGTTTACCAATTACGGCAGCGGCGACGTGGAAGGCTGGGCGACTATCGTTTCCGGAATCGGATTTATTGCCGGATGGACGGGCAAGGCCATCGTTGCGATAATGGAGGTGCTTTTTGCTGTCGTCGCGGCCTACTGGGGCATCGGATTAGTCTTGAATCTGATCCTCTTCTTTATGGTCAGGAAGAATAAGCCTTTTTATAAGGGGACCGGGATCGCGCTCGGGATCTGGACGATCCTTCCCGGAGGCATACTGCTGATCTCCGTTCCGATAGCGCTTATAGACGGCAATATTGAAGCGGGCAGTATCGCTTTGATGGCGGTGATCGCGGCTGCGTTCATTGCGGCGGGCGTTTTTCTTCTGGTCAGCCTGAAGGGGGAGCGGAGGCAGAACGCTTAAGCGCTGTTTGGATTAACCATTGAACAACAGGTGGCCGGCGTTTGCCGGCCGCATTTGTTTTCGGGGTGAGCGTCCGCATTTTTCTATGCAGGTTTACCGAAATGTTGTATAATACATAAAAAGAATGTTAATCCGCAGAGCCCTCCGGGCGCGAAGAAGGGAACCAACCATATGAAAATAACATTTATCGGGGCAACCCATGAAGTGACCGGAAGCTGCACCGTTCTGGAAGTCGGGGGGAAGTATTATATCGTCGATTTCGGGATGGAGCAGGGGAAGAATGTTTTTGAGAACGAACCGCTGCCGGTGAGTCCTTCCGATATCGAGGCGGTCTTCCTGACCCATGCCCATATCGACCATTCCGGCATGCTGCCGAAGCTGGTCAAGGACGGGTTCAAAGGCCCGATCTACGCGACGGAAGCGACCTGCAACCTCTGCGATATCATGCTGCGCGATTCCGCGCATATCCAGATGCAGGAAGCGGAATGGAGGAGCCGGAAGGCCAAACGGGCCGGAATCGAAGCGGCTGAACCGATCTATGATCTGAACGACGCGGATACGGCCATCCGCCTGCTTCGCCGCTGCGATTACGGGAAGACCTATTCCATTTCCGAGGGAGTGTCCATCCGGTTTACGGATATCGGCCATCTGCTCGGCTCGGCCGCGATTGAGATCTGGCTGACGGAAGAGGGCGTGACAAAGAAGATTGTCTTCAGCGGGGATATTGGCAACCACGACCGTCCGATTATCCGGGATCCTCAGACCATCGCGGAGGCGGATTACCTGGTCATCGAATCGACGTACGGAGACCGCGAGCACGAGGAGACCAGGGACGTGCTGGAGGATCTGGCCGGGACGATCAAACGGGCGCTCGACCGGGGCGGAAACGTGGTGATACCAGCGTTTGCCGTCGGCCGAACACAGGAGATCCTGTACGCGATCCGCGAGATCAAGCAGAGGAAGATGGTAACGGGCAATGAGGACTTCCCGGTCTATCTGGACAGCCCGCTGGCGTCGGACGCGACCGCGATCTTCATGCAGTGCCCGCGCGAATACTTCGACGACGAGATGCTGAAGGTTCTCGACGAGGGCGTCAATCCGATCTGGTTTTCGAATATCCATCTTTCCGTTACCGCGGACGATTCCAAGGCGATCAATTTTGACGATACGCCGAAGGTTATCCTTTCCGCCAGCGGCATGTGCGATGCCGGCCGGATCAAGCATCACCTGAAACACAATCTGTGGCGGAAGGAATGCGTCATTCTGTTCGTCGGCTATCAGGCGGTGGGTACGCTCGGACGCTCGATCCTGGACGGGGCGAAGCAGGTTACGATCTTCGGCGAGAAGATCGCCGTCAACGCGGAGGTTACCCATATGCTCGGCGCGTCGGGCCACGCGGACCGTACCGGCCTGAAGAACTGGGCCGCGGCTTTTGAGAAAAAACCGGGACTGGTCTTTGTCAACCACGGGGACGACAGCTCCTGCGTCGCTTTTACCGAACTGCTGAAGAATGAACTCGGCTACAATGCCGTCGCGCCGTATTCCGGCACGATCTACGACCTGATGACGGGCGAGCCCGTCAAACTGACCGTCGGCATCCCGGTGGAAAGCTCCGATGAGAAGGAAGAGGAAGGAACGTCTCCCGCGGACAGAGCCCGGAAGGCATATAATGAGCTTCTGCAGGCCGCCGCGGATCTGGATCTCCTCACAAAGGGCAGCAAGGGTCGTCCGAACAGGGAAATACTGGATCTGACAAAGAAAATCCGGGAACTGACGGAGAAATACCGCTGATTATACGCTGGTAATATTGCACAAAAACCGCAGAGGATATTTATACAATATTTTCTGCGGTTTTTATGTTGACAAGTTAGTACATGATAACTATAATAGGCTCATGAGTTAGCAATAGCTAACGTCAGGAAAACGTCAGAACCCATCAATTGCTCATATATCCCTCAGGCCGCGAAAGCGGCACCCCAAAAGGAGAGACGCCGCGGTCTCTCCTTTCTTTGTTCCAAAGGGGACAGTCCC
>CADBNG010000262.1 GCA_902795985.1 uncultured Lachnospiraceae bacterium | reverse complement strand
GAGGCGTTATGGAAGCCGCCCTTCGTACCGGGTATTATCTTCTGAACGGAACCAATCCGCCGGCTCATTTTCTGGATCTGACAGAAGTCCGCGGATATGAAGGAATCCGGGAAGCGGTGGTCGATATGGGCGTCTGCGCACTGCGTACCGCCGTCATTCACGGCACGGCCAATGCCCGCCGTTTTCTCGACCGGATGAACGAAACCGGTACAACGTATCATTTTGTTGAAGTCATGACCTGTCCCGGGGGCTGCATCGGCGGCGGCGGACAGCCGAAACATTTCTCCGTCCGCGGCTGCATCCCGCCGGAAAAACGGGGCGAAGCGCTTCACGAAAAAGACCGGGCTTCCTCCATTCGCTATGCCCATGAAAATCCCCAGATCCGGGCGGTATATGAAGAATACTATGACGCTCCTCTTTCGCCAAAGGCGGAAGCGGCCCTGCATACCGGATATACCGACCGGAGCGCGGTTCTTTCCGGAGCCGATTTATAACCCGACAATGATCCCGGAAACCTGATACCAATACACATGGAGAAACTGCCATGAATTCCTGTAAAGAATACAGCTGGGTGAAAAGCCCGGAACCCATTAAAGAAGAACAGATCGCGGAAACCATAACCTGCGACGCCGTGATCTGCGGCGCCGGCATGAGCGGCTGCGCCGCGGCCCTCAGCTCGGTGGAAAACGGCCTGAAAACGGTCCTCCTCGAAAAAGGCAGCACTTTCAGCGCGCGGGGATATCATTTCGGCACGGCCAATTCAAGGCTTCTTCGCGCGAACGGCATTGTCAATGACGTGGACGCCATCGCGGCGGAATGGCTGAAGCTTTCCGCAAGCCGCGTCAACGAAACCCTTGTCCGGAAATTCCTGATCCGAAGTGAGGAAGGCATGGACTGGCTGCTCGACAAAACCGAGGCCCACGGAATCGGCTGCTATCTTTACGGCGGGCAGTACCGCGGTCCGTATTACCGGGAGGTTATCGGAACCCACCTGTTCGACGGCGGCGCGGAAGCGGTAGTCGGCATGCTGCTGCAGGACGCAAAAGACGGCGGCTGCGACGTACGGTTCCGGACGCCGGCCCTTTCGCTTCTGCAGGATGAAAACGGCCGGGTAACCGGCGTCATCGCAAAGGATCCGGACGGCCGGTATTTACGTTTTCGGGCGGAAAAAGGAGTGGTTCTCTCCACCGGAGATATCTGCGGCAGCCCGGAAATGATGAAAGACCTCAGCCCGGCAGCATTACATGCCAATTCCTGCCTGAACGAACACGCCTGGCTGGAGACCGGCGACGGAATCAAAATGGGGCTGCAGGCCGGCGCAAAACTCGGAGAGACTCCGTTCCCCTGCACGATCCACATGATGACCTACTTTATGTTCACCATGCATTTTCTTTCCGTGGACCGGCAGGGACTGCGCTACATGAACGAGGACACCTGGACACAGGGCCGGACGACCACCATTATCCGGCGGGATCCGGAGCACCCCTGGGCCTACGTCCTGCTGGATGCCGACTGGAAGGAACAGGCTGAAAAAAACCTGCATCTGGGCGGGGGCATTGCCTGGGATTTCGTATTCCGGCCGTTAGGAGATACGGATTATTCGAAAACAACGGCCGTCGCGGCCGCCGGCATCGAAGACGCCCTGGAACAGGGCGGTGATTTTGCGGTACAGGCCGATACCCTTGAGGAACTTGCCCGGCAGATGGGCGTGCCGGAAAAGAATCTTCTCGCGACAGTCCGCCGTTACAATGAGCTTGCCGCAAAAGGCCATGACGACGACTTTGGAAAGCGAAGCGAATTCCTTTCGCCGATTGTTAAACCGCCTTTTACCGCGGTTAAATGCGGCGGTTCCCTGCTGAACGTCATCGGCGGCGTCGAAGTCAACGAAAACCTCCAGGTACTGAACCGGAAGAACGTTCCGATCCCCGGACTGTATGCCATCGGAAACTGCATGTCCGGCCTGTACGCCGTGGACTATCCGCTGCTTCTGTCCGGAAACAGTCACGGACGCTGCATCACCTTCGGATACCTGGCGGGACGGATCCTGAAAGGGATCGAAGGTCCGGACAGCGGAAACTGATCCCGCGGCAGGGTTTTCTTCCCTGCCTCCTGCATTTCCATGCCGATGCAGAGGAATGCAAAAAAGGATGCTCCCTCAGACACGAACGAAAAAAAAGGATCCCGGCTTTTGCTGAGATCCTTTTTGGAAGCAGGGCTACCAGGATTCGAACCTGGAAATGACGGAGTCAGAGTCCGTTGCCTTACCATTTGGCGATAGCCCTTTGTGACGAACATTGGAATTATACATGAACGGCCGCAAAAAAGCAAGCGGTTTTTTTATTTTATTTCAGCATCCGGAAAAATGCAAAATCGCTCTGCCGGAAATTTCCTGTCTCCCCGTTTTTCAACCCGCATTTTTCCGTTTTTCAATCCATCCCGGTCCGAAATTGAACAGGAAGATACCTGCCATGATGATCACTCCTCCGTAAATGGCCGAGTTTTCAATCGGATCGCCGATCGTCAGTCCGAAAACGGCGGAAAGGAAAGGATTGATCGACATATAATTCGATACGGTCGACGCGTTCTTTGCCAGCGAAAAAGCCTTTGCCCAGAAACCGTAAGCCAGTCCGGAACAGACCGCGCCAAGGATAATCACACAGAGCCAGACCTTCGGCGGCGCCGCCGCAAATGCCCCAAAAGCCGGAGGCGCGGCGAAGCTGTAGAACAGCGTGCCGAAGAAGAAGCCGTAGGCGGTGATGACCACCGTATTATACGTTTTTGCCAGATGACGCTGAATCAGGTTGTAGGTGCTGAACACCAGTACGGCCAGGAGCAGCCAGACCAGTCCGAAATTCACGGTCAGGCCCCCGCTTACCACCGTCAGAACAACCACTCCGGCAAAAGCCACCGCAATAGCCACCCACTGGACGGCCATCAGCTTTTCCTTAAAAAGGCCCCTTGCCGCCACCGCAATCACAATCGGCGAAATGGCCAGGATGACATTGCCGGTGGCCGTCGTTACCAG
>CADBNG010000261.1 GCA_902795985.1 uncultured Lachnospiraceae bacterium | reverse complement strand
TGCCACGGCAATATCTGCCGTTCACCCATGGCGGAATTCCTTTTTAAGGATATGGTAAAGAAAGCAGACCTTGAAAAAGAGTTTTATATTGACTCCGCCGCCACCAGCTCCGAGGAGATCTGGCGCGGCGTCGGCAATCCGATTTATCCGCCGGCGCAGTACGAGCTGGAGAGCAACGGGATTCCTTTTGAGGATCATCGAGCAAGGAAGATGACGAAGCAGGATTACCGGGATTTCGATCTTCTGATCGGGATGGATCTGTCGAATCTGAGCGATATGCGTTATATTACCGGGGGAGATCCGGACGGCAAGATGCATCTGCTGCTGGATTATACCGACCGGAGAGGGGACGTGGCCGATCCCTGGTACAGCGGGAATTTTAAAAAAGCCTGGAAGGATATTTATGACGGGTGCGAAGCGCTTCTGTATCATCTGGCTGAGCTGAATCACTGGAATTACGTCCGTCCCGAAAAACAGAGAAGGAGCAGGAGATGAGAGAAAACAGTAAGATCCGTAAACAGGTATGGAAGCCGGGAACGATGCTGAATCCGGTTCCGGTGGTTATGGTCAGCTGCAGGGGAACAGACGGAGAAGAGAATATTATTACCGTTGCCTGGACAGGTGTGGCCTGTTCTGAGCCGGCGATGGTGTATATTTCGGTACGGCCGGGCCGGCACAGCTATTCAATGATTAAAGAAAGCGGGGAATTCGTCATCAATCTGGTGACGGAAAAACTGACCGGCGCGGCGGATTACTGCGGCGTGCGCAGCGGGGCGGATGCGGACAAGTGGGAGAAGACCGGGCTGACGAAGGCGCCGGCGTCGTCGGTATCGGCGCCGCTGATCGCGGAGAGTCCCGTCAATATCGAATGCAGGGTGGAGCAGATCCTGCCGCTGGGTTCGCATGACATGTTCCTGGCGAAGGTTACGGCAGTGGATGTGGATGAACGGTTCATGGATGAAAAGGGGAAATTCGACCTGGACCGGTGCCGGCTGGTGGCTTACTCCCACGGGGAATATCTTTCCCTTGGAAAGATTCTGGGGACGTTCGGATATTCTGTCAGGAAAAGCAGGCCGCTGTTTGAATAAAGAACGAAGAGATGGCAGAAAGAGGCAGCCGACGGGACGCATCGGGCTGCCTTCTTTTAATGAATCCGGGTGACCGGCGGAAGGCGTCTGCTGTCCGTTTCTGTTCATTCGGAGACGTTCGCGGATTGACAACTTTTGGAGGAAGGTTTATAAAGAATTTATAAAGATTTCCGTTTTGAAAGCGGGAATCCAAAGATTTTCAATGACGAGAAAGGAGAGAGCTATGAATTTTCTGCAGACATTCTGGAACGCGGTTCCCGCGCTGTTAAAAGCCGTACTTCTTCTTGTGCTGGCCTTTATCGTAGCCGCTATCGTTAAGTCCCTGATCGGCAAACTGATCGAAAAAACGAAGCTTAACGACTTTCTGGCGAAAGCTGACGGGGACAAGCCCGGTTCCACGAAATCGTTCGTTTTAAAACTGGTCTACCTTCTGGTATTCCTGCTGTTCATTCCCGGAATCTTTGCCGCGCTGGGCGTAGACAGCATCGCGACGCCGGTCCTTGGCATGCTGAATACAATCTGGGGTTATCTGCCGAATATTCTCGGCGCTGTGATCATCCTGATTGTCGGCTTCCTGATCGCCCGCCTGGTGCGTTCGCTCCTGATCCCGGTCTTCGATAAGATCAAGATTGACCGTCTGCAGGAGAAAGCGGGTATCGAAGTGGATGACCAGCAGTCCAAACTTTCGAGTACCCTGGCCTATATCGTCTATGTGCTGATTCTGATCCCGGTCATTATCATGGCCCTTCAGGTATTGAAAATCAGCGCCATCAGCGAACCAGCGATCGGAATGCTGAATAAAATCTTCGCATTCATCCCGAGCATTATCGTCGCGGTTCTGATCATTTATCTCGGTGTTATTATCGGAAAGTTTGCCGGACAGATCGTATCCCGCCTGATCGGAGCGACGGGAGTGGATAAGAAGATCCAGTCCGTGACGGAAGGAAAGATGACCAATTTCGTCTTTTCCAAAGT
>CADBNG010000260.1 GCA_902795985.1 uncultured Lachnospiraceae bacterium | reverse complement strand
CCTCAGCGCCAGACAAGCCTGCGTCCCGGCGTAATCAAACTCAGCTGCCTGGCCGATCACGATCGGTCCGGAGCCTATAACCAATATTTTATGGATATCCGTTCTTTTCGGCATTCTCCGCCTCCAGCAACACAAAGGGGACAGGCACTTTGTGTCATGATGTTGTTATTTCAGTAAGGAAAGGAACCGGTCGAACAGGTGGGAACTGTCCTGAGGGCCAGGCGCGCTTTCCGGATGGTACTGGACACTGAACACTTTATCTTCTGCGCATTTCACCCCTTCAACCGTGCCGTCCAGGAGGTTGATGTGGGTGATCTGCAGCCGGGTTTTTGTGATGCTCTCCGCATCCACCGCATAGGAATGGTTCTGGGACGTTATTTCGATCCGGCCGGTTTCCAGATCTTTAACGGGATGATTACCGCCCCGATGGCCGAATTTCAGCTTATAGGTCTTCGCCCCGTAGGCAAGCGAAAGGATCTGATGGCCGAGGCAGATGCCGAAGACCGGATACTTCCCGATGAGATTCCGGACGGTTTCGATGGTTTCCGGAACGTCTTCCGGGTCCCCCGGCCCGTTGGAGAGAAACACTCCGTCCGGATGCAGGGCTTCGATCTGCTCCGCTTTGGTATTCCACGGAACAACCGTCACATCGCATCCCCGTCTGTTCAGGGAGCGGACAATGTTCTGCTTCATGCCGCAGTCGACAGCCGCAATATGATATTTTCCGGTAAGTTTTTCTCCCGTTTCCGCGCAGAGAATTCCTCCTTCCGGCCCGGCTGCCGGATAGCGGACTGTCTCTTTCCGGCTGACCCTCGAAACCTGATCGGTCCGGAGAGGAGTGTTTTTCAGCTTTTCCAGACATTCCTTCCGATCGGCCTGCGCGCCGGTAATCAGGACTTTACGGCTGCCGAAGTCCCGGATGGAACGGGTGAGCTTGCGGGTATCCATTCCCTCAATGCCCGCGATCCGGTACGTCTTCATCACTTCCGCCAGCGTTTTTTTGCTTCGGAAATTCGACGGGCTGTCGTTGTATTCCCGAACGATCATCGCGCCGATCGTGGGCGTTTCCGTTTCGTAATCCTCTTCCGCCATCCCGTAATTGCCGATCAGCGGGTAGGTCATCACAACGGCCTGATCCGTATAGGAAGGATCGGAAAGGATCTCCTGATACCCGGCCATGGACGTATTGAAAACGATCTCACAGATCTTTTCGGAAGGATCTCCGAAGGAGAAGCCGTAGTATTCCTGCCCATCCTCCAGAACGATTTTTCGGTCGTATTCTCTGTACATTACGCTGCCTTTCTTACACTATCCGCGCCGGTCACTGTCCATTCGTGCCGGTCACTCTGTCCTTTTTTCCGACAGCCGCTTTTCGAAACGGTCCTTACGGGTATCCGACGGAACCGCCGTCGGGTAATTCCCGTCGAAGCAGGCGCTGCAGATTTCCTCGCTGCAGGCAATTTCCGCCAGCCCCTCCTGCGGAAGATACCCCAGCGTGTCCGCCCCGATCATTTCCGCGATTTCTCCGATGCTGTGATGACTGGCAATCAGGTTTTCTTCGGAGTCAATATCTGTTCCGTAATAACAGGGATGCAGAAACGGCGGGGCTGAAATCCGCATATGGATTTCCCGTGCGCCGGCTTCCCGCAGCAGTTCCGTAATCCGGCGGCTGGTCGTCCCACGGACAATGGAATCATCGGTCAGAACGACCCGCTTTCCCTTTACCGCGTCTTCAATCGCGGACAGTTTGATCCGGACCTGGTCCAGCCGGCCCTCCGGGGCAATAAACGTCCGCCCGATGTATTTGTTCTTAATCAGGCCGATCCGGTAGGGAATCCCGCTTTCGATCGCGTACCCCATGGCCGCGTGAACGCCGGAATCCGGGACGCCGATCACGATATCCGCTTCCGCCGGATGGGTGCGCGCCAGAATCCGGCCTGCAAGGATCCGGGCTTCGTCCACGGATACCCCGTCGAGCACGGAATCCGGTCTCGCGAAATAAATATATTCAAAAACGCAGAGTTTCTTTTTCTTCTTCCGGCAATGCTCTTTGCGCGAATCGATTCCGTTTGCGGAAAAAACCAGGATTTCCCCCGGCTCCACATCCCGGATCCATCTTGCTCCTACTGCCGCCAGCGCGCAGGACTCCGAAGCGATTACATAAATGCCGTCCTCTGTTTTTCCGTAACATAACGGCCGGAAGCCGTACGGATCTCTGGCGCAGAGCAGTTTCTGCGGAGACATCAGCAGCAAGGAATACGCGCCGTCCAGCGTGTTCATGGCGCTGCTCAGCGCCTCTTCGATGGAAGCGGTCTTCAGCCGTTCCCGCGTGATGATATAGGCAATCGTTTCGGTATCGCTGGTTGTATGGAAAATCGCACCGGACAGCTCCAGCGCTTCCCGCAGTTCAGCTGCATTGGAAAGATTGCCGTTGTGCGCCACCGCCATCCGGCCTTTCACATGGTTGACCTCCAGCGGCTGGCAGTTTTTCCGGTCATTGCCGCCGGTCGTCCCGTACCGGACGTGACCGACTGCCATGGCTCCTTTTGGAAACCTTT
>CADBNG010000259.1 GCA_902795985.1 uncultured Lachnospiraceae bacterium | reverse complement strand
TTCTTCTTCCAGCTTCCGGATGTGTTTGGAAACGCTCGGCTGGGTGAGAAACAGCTTTTCCGCGGCCTGGGTGATGTTTCCGCAGGAGGCTGTGATATAAAAGATCTTATACAGTTCAAAATTGATTCCCGCTCCGTTTTCCATAAGATCTCCTTTATTCGAAGGGCGAAAGGCTTCTTTCCAGGATTCCGTGCATCCGGGCGATGGCCAGACCGTAGTTGACCATGGGGACGCCGGCAGCAGAAGCCTGATCCATCCGCCGTTTCATCTCTTTTTCGTTCAGCATGCAGCCGCCGCAGTGGACGACGAGCCGGAAACGGCTCAGATCCTCCGGAAATGTGCCGCCGGAGGTGAATTCAAACTCCGGTTCGGATCCGGAGAAGCTCCTGATCCAGCCGGGCATCTTTACGGTGCCGATGTCATTGCACTGACGGTGATGCGTGCAGCCTTCGCTGATCAGGACCCGGTCGCCGGTCTGAAGACGGGAGAGGATTTCCGCGCCTTTGACCAGTGTCTGCAGTTCCCCTTTGTAGCGGGCAAACAGGATGGAGAAAGAGGTCAGCAGGATGTCCTTCGGAACGTCCGCGTTCACTTTTTCAAAAACCTGGGAATCGGTGACCACCAGCTTCGGTTTTTCGGAAAGGGCGGCCAGGGTTTCCTTCAGTTCTTCCGGCTGGCAGACGAAGAATTTGCCGTGGGCATCCAGAATATCCCGCATTACCTGCTGCTGGGGCAGAATCAGGCGGCCTTTCGGGGCGGATTCGTCCACCGGGATGACAAGTATAACGGTGTCGCCCGGGGAAAGGAGATCGGAAAGGAGGACCCTGCGGTTCTTTTCCCATTCCCGGGCAAAGGCGGCGAGACGTTCTTTCAGTTCGTGAATGTTTTCCCCGGTCAGCGCGCTGACGTACAGGGAGTTTTCATCCGCTGCCGGTACGGCTTCCAAAGAAACGGTCCCGTGCTGCAGGTCCGATTTGTTCCGGGCGATGATATACGGGATTTTCCGTTCCCGGAACAGGTCCAGCAGTTCTTCTTCCATCGGAACGAGCGGCCGTGAAGCATCCGCAACCAGCACCGCGATATCTGTTTTTTTCAGAACGTCTTTCGCACGCTGAACGCGCATCTCACCCAGGGCGCCGGTATCATCCGTTCCGGGGGTGTCGATAATGACAACCGGCCCGAGGGGCAGCAGTTCCATGGCTTTCTGTACCGGATCCGTCGTGGTCCCGGCAACGTCGGATACCAGGGCAAGATCCTGCCCGGTCACGGCATTGACCAGACTGGATTTTCCGGCATTGCGAAGGCCGAAAAAACCGATATGGATCCGTTCCCCGGAAGGGGTATCATTCAGGCTCATAACAGGCTCCTTTGTAAATGGCGACAGGGAAGCGTCCCGGTGTCGTCAGAATCGGAAATCGCGGCTGTTGGAGGTGCGGATTTCTTCGATGTGCTCAGCACAGATCCGGCGGACCTGGTCTTTCGGGATCTTTTCCAGTTCTTTTTGGATCAGTTCCCAGCCGGCTTTTTCGGTTTCCGGGGAGGCATAGTCCACCAGGAATTCCGCCAGGGTCATGAGGGCGTTCGGATGGCAGCAGTTCAGGATCTGGCCGCTTTTGCACAGGCTCATGAAACGGTCGCCGGTGCGGCCTTCCCGGTAGCAGGCGGTGCAGAATGACGGGACGTGCTCGTTTTCGATCAGCCAGCGGATCACTTCGTCCAGGGTGCGCTGGTCGCTGACGTTGAACTGCTCGGTATCCGTGGGCCGGACGTCCTCGGTGTAGCCGCCGACGGAGGTGCGGGAACCGCCGCTGATATGGGAAATTCCCATGCGGAGGGCCTTTTCACGGACGGCCTGACTTTCCCGGGTGGAGATGATCATGCCGGTGTAGGGCACGGCAAGGCGTATGCAGGCAATGATTTTTTCGAAGGTCTCATCGTCGATGCCGCCGTCAAATTCATTCGGGTCGATATCATCGGCTCTCTTTACACGGGGAACGCTGATGGTGTGCGGACCTACGCCGTGCACAGCCTCCAGATGCTCCGCGTGCATGACCAGACCGGCGAATTCATATTTATAGAGTTCCAGCCCGAACAGAACGCCAAGGCCCACGTCGTCGATGCCGCCGTCCATCGCCCGGTCCATAGCCTCTGTATGATAGTTGTAATCGTGCTTCGGTCCGGTGGGATGGAGCTTCAGATAGCTTTCTTTATGATAGGTTTCCTGGAAGAGGATATAGGTGCCGATACCGGCGTCTTTCAGTTTCCGGTAGTTCTCCACGGTGGTTGCGGCGATGTTGACGTTGACCCGGCGGATGGCTCCGTTCTTATGCTGGACACTGTAGATGGTATCAATGCACTCCAGAATATATTCGATCGGGTTGTTGACCGGGTCTTCCCCTGCTTCAATGGCCAGACGTTTGTGACCCATGTCCTGAAGGGCGATGACTTCGTTCCGGACATCTTCCTGGGTCAGCTTTTTTCTTGGGATGCTCCGGTTTTTTGCGTGGTAGGGGCAGTACAGGCAGCCGTTGACGCAGTAGTTGGAAAGATACAGCGGCGCAAAAAGAACGATGCGGTTGCCGTAGTAGGCCTGCTTGATTTCTCCGGCGATTTCAAAAAGCTTCTGAATGCGTTCCGGATCCTCCATCGCAAGAAGAACGGAGGCTTCCCTGTGGGTCAGGGCGGTGCCGTGCTCAGCCAGGGTGAGATTGCCGGGACGGGCTTTTTCGAGAATGGCGTCAATCAGTTCAAAATTGTTTTTGTTCGCCTCCGCGTAGGCGAGGGTTGCCTGGATCTCCGCATCGTTGATGAATTCATCCGCGATCAGAGATTTTGGATCGTATCTGTACATGTTTTTCCTTTCAATTGCTGTTTATATCCCTTTGTTAATACTTTTTATTTTCTTTAGCCATACCTGATTCCGCAGCCGGAAACCTGCTCAGAACTTCCGGATATCGCCCCGGTCGGAAACGATTTCGTATCCGGCGGCCCGGACCCGCGTTTTCAGACAGTCCAGACACTGGGCAGATTCTTCCCCGGTGCAGATTTTGTTGTCGTACAGTTCGTATTTTTTCCGTACGGAAACCGGTGAAAGGTTCGGCATGACCACATTTGCGCCGGCGCGAAGGCCCTGTTCCCTGCCGTCCGGCTGAATCGTCCCGAGAGCGGTGGTCGCCGGGAGCAGCACGGCCGGGTGGATCAGCCGAATCACCGAAAGAAGAAAGCAGGTCAGCTCCGCGGTTCCCGGTGATTCCTTCGCGAAGGGAGTATCCGCATGAGGAATGAACGGACCTATGCCGCACATGTCCGGACGGAATTCCCCGATAAAGCAAAGATCTTCCGCCAGATGCCGGCTGGTCTGATACGGAGAGCCCACCATCATGCCGCAGCCGGTCTGATACCCGATTTCCCGCAGATTGCGCAGGCATTTCATACGGTTTGTGAAGGACATTTCCTCCGGGTGAAGCTTCCGGTAATGCACCGGATCGGCGGTTTCGTGCCGCAGAAGATAGCGGTCCGCGCCGGCGGCAAAGAGCCGTTCATAGCTTTCACGGGAGCGCTCCCCCATGGAAAGGGTGACGGCACAGTCCGGAAAACGGCTCTTTATTTCGCTGACGATTCCGCAAAGGACTTCATCGGAAAAGTACGGATCCTCGCCTCCCTGCAGGACGAAGGTGCGGAACCCAAGGGCATGGCCTTCGGCAGCGCAGGAGAGAATGTCTTCCTTTGAGAGCCGGTACCGGCTGCACCGGGAGTTGCTCCTGCGGATGCCGCAATAGAGGCAGTCATTCCGGCAGATGTTGCTGATTTCGATCAGTCCGCGGATGAAAACGGCGTTTCCGTAGATTTCCTTCCGTACCGCTGCCGCAGCGTCTGCCAGCAGCCCCGCGGTTTCCGGCGTGCGGCTTTCGATCAGTTTCTGATATTCCTCCGCGGACAGATGCCGGTTTTTGATCAGCTGTTCCGCGAGACGGAGGGATTCGGTTGCTTTGCTTTTTTCCATAGCTTTCCTGGCGGGATGCTGCAGGGCGGGGACTTGATGATGACAGAAAGTATATGCATTCCCGCTGTCATACCCCGCGGTTATCAGTCCTGGACGTTGGAATAGGCGGTCTTCACGTTGACGTCCGCCAGGCTTCCGATTTTTCCGGAAAGAGCGGCGATCGCGTCCTGGGGCGCATCAATGACGACGCTGATGATATTGATGTTCCGTTTCCGGTAGGGAATCCCCATCCGGCCGATGATGTATTCCCCGTATTCGTGGAGAAGGGCATTCAGCGCTTCCACATTCCCGTTTTTGCCGACGATCATGCTGATTACGGCGACCCTGTTTTCCATAGGCATCTCCTTTCTGCAGAAAATGATTCAATTAACAGAAAAACCATACCCGGAGGTATGGCGGAAGGCAGGAATTGATATATTCCGATCGCGCCTCCGTTTCGGTCAGAAGATTCTTTCCATACGGCGGCGGCCGTTTCGGAACGGTTATCCGGGTCCCGGTCCGGTCCGGGGCGTTTGCGGCCCCGTTCTTGCCTTGCCATCAGCGGCTGCCCGCTTCCTTTCAGGTATGATATGACAGTAATGCACCGGCGGAAGAGTTGTCAAGGGAAAAATTCCGGGAAAATCATGAAAAATGGCGAATTAGCCTAACATTCATAAAAGTTATGGATAAAATTACTATAATTCATTTTATAAATATTAAGACTCAGGGTAAACTGAATATCAGAGGGATATTGACGGGAAAACCGCCCGGCAGAAGGAAGTACGGAGGGAATGACCATGACACAGGAATTCAAAGCGGCATGCCGCGGCTGCCACGGAGGCTGCATCCATATTCTGACCGTAGAAGACGGAAAAGTGACGGGGGTTCGTCCGGATCCGGAAGGACCTTTAAATAACGGCCATGCCTGCACCAAGGGCATCACCATTATAGAGCAGATGTATCATCCGGACCGCCAGGTCCGCCCGCGGAAGCGCCTCGGAGAACGGGGGAGCGGACAGTGGGTGGATATTTCCTGGGACGAGGCCCTGGACACCATCGCGCAGAAGCTCACGCAGTTCAGCGAAGAATCCGGGCCGGAATGCATTGCCACCATTACCGGAACCGGAAGGCATATGGTTCCGTACTTATGGCGTTTCACTCATGCGATCGGAAGTCCGAATATCACCTCGGCCGGCGCGCTGATCTGTCTCGGACCCCGTAAAAATGCCGGTTATTCCACATCCGGAACCTATGGCTGTGTGGATTATTACGGGGAGACCGATCCGAAGTGCATAGTGGCCTGGGGAGCGAACCCCACGACCAGCGGCGCGGACGGAGAGCTGCAGTGGCATCCCAGACGCTGCGCGCAGAACGGCACGAAATTTATAGTTATCGATCCGCAGAAGACCGAGCTTGCGGAAAAGGCGGATCTGTGGCTTCGTCTCCGTCCCGGGACGGACGGCGCGCTGGCCATGGGCCTGATCAATATCATCATCGAAGAAGACCTCTATGATCATGAATTCGTGGAGAACTGGTCGTACGGCTTTGACAAACTGAAGGAACGGGCGAAATCATTCACAATGGAGCGGGTTTCCCGGATCACCTGGATTCCGGAGGACCAGCTTTACGCGGCGGCCCGTATGATGGCGAAGGAAACCC
>CADBNG010000258.1 GCA_902795985.1 uncultured Lachnospiraceae bacterium | reverse complement strand
TGCCGGTACGACCGAAGGACGCCGGCTGGTGAGCTTTTTATCCGGACAGAATTGCCGGGTCACTGCCTGCGTCGCAACAGAATACGGAAAAACGCTGATCGACCCGGCGGAAAATCTGACAATCCGCACGGAGCGGCTTGACCAGACGGAGATGGAGCAGTTCTTCCGGGACGAAGAATTCGATCTGATTGTAGACGCGACCCATCCGTATGCCGCAGTGGTGACGGAAAACATTGCCGGGGCCTGCAGCGCGGTGAACAAAGAGTACCTCCGGCTTCTGCGGGGCGGCTCCGGTGAAGTGGAGGATGCCGTCTGCGTCCGGAGTATCGAAGAGGCTGTGGATTTCCTGAATCAGTCAGAAGGAAACATCCTGCTCACGACCGGCAGCAAGGAACTGCATAAATATATGGCAATCCGGGATTTTGCCGAACGTGTATACGCCCGCGTGCTTCCGATGCAGGCTTCGCTGGATGCCTGTGAAAACGCCGGGGTGAAAGTCAGCCATATCATTGCGATGCAGGGGCCGTTCTCCGAAGAGATGAATATTGCCCAGCTGAAAAGCATATCCGCCCGTTTTCTTGTGACAAAGGACGGCGGTTCGGCCGGAGGGTTCGAGCAGAAAGTCCGTTCAGCCAGGCAGGCCGGGGCACAGCTGGTGGTGATCGGCCGTCCGCCCCAGAAGGAAGGCCTGGATTATGCCGGTGTCGTTGCCCTGATGGAGAAGCGCTATGGCTTTAAAAACCGGCCGCAGGTTGTGATCGCGGGCATCGGCCCGGGCAGTGACGGCGCGATGACAAGGGACGTGAAAGAGGCCATTGCCTCCGCGGACTGTCTCATCGGTGCCCGCCGCATGCTGGAGCAGCCCGATGCGGGGCCGGCAGTCTGTTTTGAAGCTGTCGCGCCGGATAAAATTGCCGGCTTTATTCACGAACATCCGGAATTTCCGGTCTTTACGGTCCTGATGTCCGGTGACACCGGCTTTTTCAGCGGCACGAAAAAGCTGCTTCCCCTTCTTTCGGACTGCGACGTCCGGGTCCTTCCGGGAATCAGCTCCCTTTCCTGCCTCTGCGCGGCCGCGGGACTTTCCTATGAAGATGCGGTGACCGTCAGCGTTCACGGAAGGAAATACGACATCCTCCCGGACGTACGGGCGAACGCGAAAGTCTTCGTGCTGACCGGCGGGGATGCCGACATTAAGGAAATCTGCCGGCGGCTGATTGCCGCAGGCCTTGACGGTGTCAGACTGTATATCGGGGAACGGCTGAGTTACCCGGATGAAAAGATCACGTCCGGTTTCCCAAAAGATCTCCTTGACGGGGAATACGCGAAGCTCAGCGCCCTGCTGATCGAGAATCCGGACGCGGGCGTCAGCAGCGCCGCGGGCCTGCCGGATGACTGCTTTATCCGAGGGGAAGGAAGAAAAGGCCTGATTCCCATGACGAAATCCGAAATCCGCGCCGTGATCCTGTCCAAACTCCGGCTGAAAAAAGATTCCGTCGTCTGGGATGTGGGCGCCGGAACCGGTTCGGTCACTGTGGAGATGGCGCTGGCGGCCTCCGCGGGGGAGGTTTCCGCAATCGAAAAAGACGAGGATGCCCTTGCGGTCCTGGAGAAGAACCGCGATCGGTTCTGCCTGGAAAACGTTTCGATCGTTCCCGGTACCGCGCCGGAAGCCTGCGAAAATCTTCCTGCGCCGACCCATGTTTTCATCGGAGGAAGTTCGGGAAACATCCGGGGCATTCTCGAAACGGCTCTGAAGAAAAACCCGGAGACCCGGTTTGCGGCGACTGCCGTTACGCTGGAATCCGCGGCGGAGCTGACCGGATGCATGGCGGAATTTGAGGAAGCGGACGCGGTCTGCATCGCGGTTTCCGCGGACCGGAAAGCCGGACGCTATCACCTGATGACGGCGCAGAATCCGATTTATGTCTTTACGCTGCAGAAAAAACGGAACAGCGGACGCGGCTGTGCCAAAGGAAACGGAGACCATTCATGAACCTGCTGATTCTGAACTGGCTGGCGCTGCCGGCCGGCTATGTGCTGGATCTCCTTTTCGGAGATCCGCGTTCCCTTCCGCATCCCGTTGTGGGGATCGGGAAGCTGATTTCAGTGACGGAACGTTTTTTTCGCAAAGTCTTTCCGGAAACAAAAAGAGGCGAAAACCTGGCGGGACTCTTCGTGTGGATCATCGTGTGTGCCGTTTCCTTCGGCATCCCGTTTCTGGTCCTCCTGCTGTTTTACAGGGTCCTTCCCTGGCTGGGCTTTGCGGCGGAAAGCATCCTGTGCTGGCAGATTCTTGCGGTCCGTTCTCTGAAAACGGAAACCATGAAGGTCTATGACGCGCTGGAAAGCGGAAATCTGGAACGGTCCCGGAAGGCCGTTTCCATGATCGTGGGCCGGGATACCGCCCGTCTGGACGATGCCGGAGTCACCCGCGCCGCAGTGGAGACCGTGGCCGAGAACACCTCTGACGGGGTCATTGCGCCCTTTTTCTATATGGCGCTGTTCGGCGCGCCCCTTGGGCTTTTATACAAAGCGGTGAATACCATGGATTCCATGCTGGGTTACATCGAAGAACCCTATAAAAACGTGGGACTGGTTCCGGCGAAGATGGATGACGTTTTCAATTTTATCCCGGCGAGGCTCGCGGCGTTTCTGATGCTGGCCGCAGGTTTCTTCGGGGGCTTCGACGTCCGGAACGGCTGGCGTATTTTCCGCCGGGACCGGTACAACCATGCCAGCCCGAATTCCGCCCAGACCGAATCGGTCTGCGCCGGTCTTCTTCGCGTCCGGCTGGGCGGCGACGCCTGGTATCACGGGGAACTTCATAAAAAGAAGTACATCGGTGATGACCTCCGACCCGTGGAGCATGAGGACATCCCCCGTTCCTGCCGGCTTCTCTACATCACTTCCCTGTTAATGTTAATTGTTTCTGCCGCAGTACGGTATGGTATCCTGCTGTTAATAATGGGATGAATCTTTTCCGGAAAAGGGGACGTTTTCCCTGCCCGGAAAACGGATATATGAAACGTTTCCATGGCAAAAAATGGACAAGGGAAAGGTTCCCTTGTCCATAAATGTTCTTTTTATCCGGAACAGACGGTTCAGAATGCTTTTTCCCACTCCGCTTCTTTAAATCCGACCAGTACGGTGTCCTCCGTCACAACGATCGGCCGCTTAACCAGCATGCCGTCGGTGGCCAGAAGGGCATATTTCTCTTCGTCGGACATTTCGGGCAGGCGGTCTTTTAAGTGCAGCTCCTTGTATTTCAGGCCGCTGGTGTTGAAAAAACGTTTCAGTTCCACGCCGCTTTGGGCGTGCCAGGCTTTCAGTTCCTCAAGGGAGGGATTGTCGATGGAAATGTCCCGGTAATCATAGGAAATCTTTCGTTCATCCAGCCACTGAATGGCTTTCTTGCAGGTACCGCACCGGGGATAGCATAAAATCAGCATAAGTGTCTCCTTTGTTTTTTCAGATAATGGATGACTTTGTTTCGGCATCGGGCGCTGGCCATGTTCCGCGAGCAAAGACTGCAGTGTTTTTTCGCGATTGCCTCCCTGCTTACTGCCCGTTCCGGGGCAGTTCAGCAGCCGGCTGACAGGCAGGGCGGTCTTTTGAAGAATCATATCATATAGTAAACGAAAAGGCCAATTATGCCTGCGGATTGTGGAAAAGAAACCAGCCCCGGCTCCGCATGCCGCGGACCCGGTCAACATCGCGAACAGTGGACCCAAAAGGGCCCGAAGGGGACAGTCCCCTTCGCACCCTGCTGATTTCTGGCGACAGGGAACCGTCCCCCTGTTGCCATTTTTCCGGATTGCCGGGACAGAGTCTTATATATTATAATTAAATATACGGATCCGAAGTCTGGCAGTCATTCCATTTCGGGAATGGAGGAAGGGTATGCTTATGAAAAAATGGGTATCTCTGTTTGTTAGTGCGGCCTTGGTACTGACCCTGTTTCCCGCTGCGGTGTTTGCGGATGATGCTGCGGGAACGACAGCAGATATTATAACAGAAGAGGCTGCGGAAGAAACGCTTATGGGAGCAGCTTCTGATACGGATGTTCCGGAAGCTGCCGGGGAGGACATTCAAACCGGTCCGGATGAGCGCGCGGCAGATGAGCCGGGAGAATCTGCGATAGAATCGTTAACGGAGCCGGAACAGCCGGAAGCGGAAGCGATAACGGGGCCGGAAGCCCCGGCGTCGGATGCAGCGGATCCCGCGGCAGAAACCGATCTGCAGGGCGGGGATGAAAACGCCGCAGAGGCCCCGGAAACCATTACCGTTCCGGAAACCGACCCCCTGCAGGAAGACACTGCGGAACCGTCCGCACCGGAGCAGCCGGAAGTCCTTACCGAAGAACCGGAGCAGCCGGAAGTCCTTTCCGAAGAACCGGAGCAGCCGGAAGTGCCGGTAACCCAGGCGGAAGAGGAAGAAACCACGGTCCGTCCGGCGGCAACGAAAGACCGGACGGCGGATATTTCGTTAAACGGCAGAACTCTGTCATTTTCCGCCACGGAAGAAGATCTGGACTATTTTGATATATCGTTCTGGCGGCATAAGTACAACGCCGCACTCAATACTGTCCTGTATCGTTTCCGGTATTATCCGGCTTACAAAGATCTGTATTTGTACTGGGTAGAGGATGGCGTCAGCCAATACTATCATGCGGACATGTGGGTCTCGGGATCATCCATTACGCATAATAACGGAGTGTACCGGATGGATCCTTTCGCCTTTTTCGATGAGGAAATCGTGAATACGACCCTGTATTGGTTCAGCGTCGAGGCAGTCTATACCGACGGTGACTATGTCAGCGCTGATACGGATTTTATATACGGAGGAGAGATAAACGGCGTCGGGGATCCGATCCTGGGTTATGTCCATATGGACAATCCGAATACGTATCCCGGCAGAAGAACGACCTGTACCTGTCATTTTGAAAATCTGGAGGATATGAGTAAAGTCCGTTATCAGTGGCAGCAGAACTGGAACGGGCCCGAAGTGGAGGAGTTCTGGGAAAACATTGCCGGAGCAACACAGGAGGTCTTTGTCCCGACAGACGAAGATATGGGTTCGTACCTTCGCCTGACCGTCAGCGCGGAAGGATATTCCGGAGTTCTCAAAAGCGGCAAGACCTATGTCCTTCGCTCGCTGCCCATAACGTCGACCTATTTTAAGGATGCGGCTTTTCGGGAAATACTGCAGTCAAAAAAGTATGATAAAGACCAGAACAATCATTTCAATGGATCGGAGATCAGTGAGATCCTTGAACTGGACCTTTCCAATTCAACGGTGCAGGATCTTACGGGCATTCAGTATCTGACAGCCCTTACGGAGTTGGACTTAAGCGGATCAACGGTGGTTAATGCGGATCTCAGGGGGTTAGTTAATCTGACCAGGCTTGATCTTTCCAGCTGCTATTCCCTGAGCACCCTGGACATTTCGGAGTGTCAGGACCTGAAAGAACTGGATCTGCATGATACAAATACCGCGTATCTGTATGACCTGGATCTTTCGGCCAACCCGGATATGACTTATCTGAATCTCATTGATTCCAGTATCCGGACGCTGGATCTTCGGAACTGTCCGAATCTGCGCAGTACCGCGCTGTATGGAACCATTACGGATTCACACGGAGCGGAGAAAATACCCGGGACACCGGGTTATACCGGCGACAGTTACTTTTCCTGGAACGGCTGTGAGCTGAAGATCAATGATTCCCCCGGATCCGGCCTGAGCGTTTACATCGCGACGTTTGATGCGGCGGATTTCTCCTGTAAGGTTTTCCGGGAACTGGTACAGGACCGGTGCGGCGATTCCAGGCATACCCCCGGCATTCTGGATCTTTCAGAAAGCCAGGGCTTTGAAGCGCTGGATTACGGCGACACCTGGGATAAGGAGGTTATTTCGCTGAAAGGCATCCGGTATCTGCCCCGGCTGATCCGGCTGTATGGCGGTGATGACTGGAATATTTCCTACGCC
>CADBNG010000257.1 GCA_902795985.1 uncultured Lachnospiraceae bacterium | reverse complement strand
CGTTATCTGAATATTATCAGCATGCTGCCCTATGAGATCCTGGTGCATGAATATGTCCAAAGAACCGGCAATCATGTTCTGTACCGGGTCACGCCTTATTATCAGGGGGAGGATCTTGTCGCGGAGGGAATCCTGATGGAAGGGCTGTCGCTGGAAGACGGCGGAGACGGAATCTGCTTCTGTGTTTACTGCTATAATATTCAGCCGGGCATCCGGATCGATTACACGACGGGGGAAAGCGAGCAGACCGAGGTGGTTTATATGCCGGAGCTTCCTTCCTATCAGGAAATTCTGGCGGAAGAGCTTCCGGCCGGCCTGCCGGAACAGAAACAATAAAAAGAGCGAAAAAGAAAAGGGCGGTACGCAGAGAAATAATCCGCGTGCCGCCCTTTTTACATGCTTCGGGACGAATCAGAAATTTTCTTCCATATACTGCTCATAATAATCCAGAATGTATTCGCTGCGCGAAGCGTAAAATTCCGTAATCGAGGACAGGTCAAAATCGATCAGGTTCAGATTGGTCTCAAAGCGGCGGAAGTTTTCAAAGATCCGGGAGGACCATTCCGCGTAATAAGCGTTCAGGAACATAGAAACGTTTCCAGGGGAGAAAATACCGTTGATTTCATAGAGATACTGTCCGAAAAGATCCGCGAATTCCGAATTCCGCATGGCGGAGGCAAACACCGGGCAGGAGGCCAGCGCGTCCTGAAAATGATTATAGTCGGCCGCGCAGCGTTCGTCTTTGTACAGATAGGAAGAAAACTCGGTATCATAAAGGATGAAACGCCAGCGGCCGTCCCCATAGAAGGTATTGTCTTTGTTCCGGGCACGCCACAGGCGGTAGTTGTGGTCTTCGCTCCAGTCGGCGTTGCCGATGAATATTTCCGCGGCGTAATAGTCGGCCATGGAGTCGATATCCACAAGAGCGGTAAAGGCATTCCATTCTTCCGGATTCGTCAGATCCCTGTCCGCAAATGCCAGGAGTTCCTGATAATAAACATCGTCGCTTTCCAGCCCTTCTTCCAGTTGGTCGTCTTCATAAAGCATGACGTTGTCCGCGGCCACGCCGTAATGATCTTCAATAAACCAGTCGGAAAACTTTTCGTTCAGGATAAACGCCCCGTAGTATTCCCCGTTCAGGAAGAGGACCGCGGGTTTGCCGGCCTGGACGGCGAATGAGCGGCCGGAAAGCATTTCCTGGAACATCATATCCCGGAATTTGAGCATTTCCGTATCGTTGCCGCCGGCCCGGATCGACAGGCTCTTAAAGCTGCTGATATTTCCGGCAGCATAACCCGGCGCGGTATTCCAGAATACGGGATAGGACAGGCCTTCCATATCGTATTCCGGGCGGAAGTAGACGTTAAAGCTTTTCTGGGCATAAGTGCGGGCGTTGCCGCCTTCGATCTGCATGCCGCAGGGACCGGAGCAGGAAAGGGAATTCGAATAGTCAAAGCATTCAAAATACGCGGGCCGCTCCCAGTCCCGGCCCACCTGGGTGTAGTTTGCGATGATTTTCCAGACCGTTCCTTCCTCCAGCATCTGGTTGTTATAAAAAATGTTCTGGTCAAAGAGGAAGCCCTTTGCCATGATGCCGGTATAATAATCCAGAAGATCCGAGGGGTCTGCCGTCAGTGAAAGGACGGTACAGTTAAAATGGGAAATATCGCTGTTCAGGAAATAGGTTCTTGTGTACGCCTCGCCAAAGGTGCCGTCGGGATACTGAACCGCGGCGCGGATTACCGTTGCGGTGGGAAGGGTATATTCCGTCAGGATCACTCTGTCGTCGGCCAGTTCGTTCTGCAGAAGTTCGATAAGGGAAGCGTTGGTGTCGGCGTCTGTCAGAGGAATGCTTCCGTCATACGGCTGCGCGTCCGCTCCGGGGAGCGATCCGTCCGTTGTGTAATAAATGGGGAGTCCGGACGGGGATGACAGGAACAGATTCATCGCAACCTGTTTGTAAAATCCTGCATCGGCGGAATAATTGATGGAGGAATTCATTGTATTGTGGGCGGGGAAGACAACGGTTTCCGTTTCCTGTCCGCAGATGCTGCAGGTTTTCCGTCCTTCCCCGGGCTCGGTGTCGGTGGCGGGAAAGAGGACTGTCAGGGGACCGTCGGAATCACAGGAGGTCCGGGTGAATAAGATGTCTACGGAACGGTCTGCGTTTCCGATTGTTCCGGTCTGGACCGGGGTTTCAATCTGCAGATGAGGATCTTCCGGGGGCAGGGCGGTTACCGAAAAAGTATCGCCGGACAGCAGCTCCGCGGTATATGTGTCTGTGCCGCGGTACACTTCCTGATCGTTCACATGGACGGTGAATGGGATTTCCGGATCGGCACAGGACACGTCCAGGGTATAAAGCTTCGCCCAGTTGGCGTATAAAGTGACCGTCTTTTTGTGGACGGAGGTCAGGCGGGTAAAGGTTTTTCCGCTGGGGTAGAGGTTGGAGGAACCATCCCGGGCGGTCGTCCAGCCGATAAAGACATAGCCTTCTCTTGTGAAAGTGTTCTTATGGGATTTCTGCGAAACCCCGCAGGTAAACTGCTGGTCGGGCATTTCGCCGGTGCCCCCGTTGGGGTCGAAATGAACGGTATAAGTGTTGGGAATCCAGTTTACATAAAGCGTTTTCGTCTTGTTGGAGGCCAGGGCTTTTCCGCCGTTCAGCGCAGGAATGGAAGCGGGATTTTCGGGGCTGTTTGCGCTGCTGTTGCGGTTCACGTCGGTGCCGGAGCCGTCGGCTTTCGTGTTGTATTCCCGCACGCCCTCCGTATGATAACCGTATTTGGTCAGGCCGAAGGTCGCGGCATTGGTCAGATCCTTATACGGATCCACCGTGGTGATCTTATTAACGGCGTCAGCCCAGGTTTTGCCGCCGTCTTTGGACATCTGCACGATATCGGAAACGATCCGGTACTGTTTGGCGGCGGAGGTGTCCGTGGTAATGGTTCCGCCGTTCGCGGAAAATTTCAGGGTCATGGTGCAGGGCTTCCAGACGGCATAGAGCGTCAGGTTTCCGGTGAGGCTGACTTTTGCTTCGTTTTTATAAGCGGCGGTGCCGTCTGCCGTTTTGCTCCATCCGGCGAACAGATAGCCTTCCCGGGTGAAAGAGCAGGGTGAAAGGGAGACGGTCGTTCCTTTTTGACCATAGTATGTGCTCATTTTGCCGGTTCCGCCGTTTACTTTATAGGCGATTTTCGGATTTGCCTGAACGGTAAGAGAGACGGTTTTGCCGGCAGCAGGCATGGTCCCTTTGACGGTTCCGCCGGAATAGGAGTATTTTTCGTTCGTTTTGATGTTTTTTATGACGTATGCCGCACCGGAAGGCACTTTGCCTTTATAGTTGGAAACGGATTTCGCGACACGGTTTCCTCCGACATAAACGTCGAAGGTGACCCCATCAGAAAGTGCCGTCTGCTTGCAGACAGCCTGGACGGTAAGGGAATACTCTTTTGCGGCTGCTTCTGTTTGTACCGGAAAGAGCATGACAAAAGAAAGCAGGAAAACAGAAAACAGGCCGGTAAAGAGCTTCTGAACTTCCAGACGCATCTTTTTCCTCCATGATCACGGTTTTCGGGATTTTTTCATTATACCACACTTTTGGTCAAAAGGGACGGTTGCTTTTGGCCAATGGGGGCGAAGGGGACAGTCCCCTTCGGCTCCCTGCTCCGTCCCTATCGGTCCGGGGGCGAAGGGGACAGTCCCCTTCGCTCCCTTGCTCCGTCCCTTTCGGCCCGCATCTGCGGGCTGTTTTCTTTCCATTGCGGCTGTGGTATATTTTAGGCTGACGGCGGGGAAATTCTTCGGGATGCGGCAGATAGAGGAAGGACGGAGAAATGAAATACGGGGAATCGGTTTTTGATGTTTTTTATCTGGTGACGGCGATTCTGATCGGAATCCTGATTCTGCGGAAGACCCGGAGCCGGAGCGAAAGGCTGATGGGAATCGCGGCGCTGGTTCTGGGATGCGGGGACGCTTTTCATCTGGTGCCCCGGGTCCTGAATTATTTCGTGAATGCCGATTTCACGGCGGCTCTGGGCGTCGGAAAACTTGTCACGTCGGTCACGATGACCGTTTTTTATGTATTGGTGTTCTATATCGGCTGCGCCTGCTTTTCCCTTCAACCGCGGAAAGCCGGGCAGACTGCCGTCTGGATCTTAGCGGCGGTTCGCGTAGTTCTCTGCCTGTTTCCCCAGAACGGGTGGCTGCAGAATGACAGCAGCCTGCTTTGGGGGATTCTGCGGAATGTCCCGTTTGTGATCCTGGGGGTTCTGATCATTCTGCTGTTTTACCGGAACCGGAGCCGGTATCCGCGCTTCCGGCATATCTGGTTATGGGTGCTGCTGTCTTTCGCTTTTTATATCCCGGTCGCGGTCGGCGCCGGAATCCTTCCCATGCTGGGGATGCTGATGCTGCCGAAGACGGTCTGTTATCTGGTGATTCTTTTTGCTTTTTATAATGCGGCGGTGAAAGACGGAGAACCGGCATAAGTTTTTTGACAAAGGGAAATTATTTTCGGAATAATGCAGTCAGGGCGGGGCATGGATTCATGCGGCCGCCCTTTTGTAAGAATAAAAGGAAGGAGAAACAGGTTTCAGAAGAAAGGAAAGAAATTCACTGGTTTCGACGCAGGCGGCGTCCGGGCGTTTGCGGCTTTCGGCAGGAGCTTTTCACGCAAAAAAAGACCTGCCCGTTGATCCGTCGGACAGGTCCTGAAACAATGCTTTGTCGGCTTCAGTACAGCGGAAGCCGGCCAATCCCAGCAGGGGGAATTCAAAGACCGAGATAGGCTTTTTTTACATAGTCGTCGTCAATCAGGTCCGCACAGCGGCCCTCCAGGGTGATCCGGCCGTTCTCCAGAACATAGGCACGGTCGGCAATTTCCATGGACTGCTTGACGTTCTGCTCGACAAGCAGGACGGTCATTCCCTGCTCGCGGAGCATCCGGACGATTTTGAAGACTTCCTTCACCATGATGGGGGCCAGGCCGTAAGACAGCTCGTCGAACAGACAGAGCTTCGGTCCGGACATCAGACCGCGGGCCATGGCCAGCATCTGTTTTTCACCGCCGGAAAGGGTGGAAGCCGTCTGTTTCTGGCGCTCCTTTAATTTGGGGAAAAGCTCGAACATACGGTCGATCATGGCGCTGCGGTTTTTCCACATTCCTTTCGGATAAGCTCCCATTTCAAGGTTTTCCCGGATGGACATATCAGGGAACATCCTTCCGCCTTCCGGGAGATAGGCAATGCCCTTTTCCATGATCTGATCTCCCGGAGTGCCGATCAGCGATTCCCCGAGAAAGGAAATGGAACCGGATGCCGGCCGTACAAGGCCGGTAATGCAGTTCAGCAGCGTTGTCTTGCCGGCACCGTTCGCGCCGAGAAGCGCCACGATCTCCGCCTCCTCAACCTTCATGGAAACATCCCAGAGCACCTGGACATTGCCGTAAAAGCAATTCAGATTGTTCACTTCTAACATCGACATATTCAGCTCTCTCCCAGATAGATCTCTATTACCGTTTTGCTTTTGGATATTTCATCCGGAGTGCCTTCCGCGATCTTGGCGCCGTGATGGAGCACATAGATCCGGTCGCAGATCGTCATGATCGCCCGCATCACGTGTTCGATCATGATGACCGTGATGCCGGATTCCCGGATGCGCAGGATCAGCTTCATGGCTTCTTCAACTTCGGTCGGATTCAGGCCGGCCATGACTTCATCGAGCATCAGAAGCTTCGGGCGGGTGGCCAGGGCCCGCGCGACCTCCAGCTGCTTCTGGGCGGAAAGCGGGATATCCGAGACCATTTTGTCTTTCAGCGGGGTCAGGCCGACAAAATCGAGCACTTCATCGGTGAT
>CADBNG010000256.1 GCA_902795985.1 uncultured Lachnospiraceae bacterium | reverse complement strand
TCTCGTACCGAAGATGCAGCCCGGTTCCACCTGGTCCATCACCGGTATCGGCAGATGGCATCTTCCCTGCGTCCTTCACGGACTGGCCATGGGATGCGACGGCCTGCGTGTCGGCCTGGAAGACAACCTTTATCTTGAAAAGGGCGTTCTCGCAACCAACGTACAGCTCGTAGAGCGTACCGTGAAGATTGCCGAAGCAGCCGGCCGTGAGATTGCGACCCCGGCAGAAGCCCGTGAGATCCTTGGCCTGATCAAGCACATCTGATAAGACCCGGGTTTCCCGAAACAAAAAGAGGGCCGGCCCCAACCGGTCCCCGAAACAAAAAAGAACGTTTTCAGCCGTTAATCTGAAGGCGTTCTTTTTTCTTACTTCTCTTCCAGCATCGTTTCCACGTCATGCATTTTCCCTTTCACCAGATCCTCGGAAAGATAAATTTCCCCGCATTTCGGGCATCTGGGGAATTCCTGTTTAATCTGATGGCCGAGATAGGTCAGCGTCGTGCTCTTCATTTCCAGCGGCACTCTGCAGCGTCCGCAGATCAGCCTTGTTTCCTCCATCCCTGTCACTCTCCTTCAATGACCATCCGGTGGCTGTATGCGTTCTGAATCTGATACTGCTCCCCTGTTTTCTTCCAGATCACCCAGCAGGTTGAAGCGCCGATCTTTTTATGGCCGATACAGACGCCTTCTTCGCCCAGCAGATAACGGTTCTCCTTCTCACAGGTCCGGATGACCTCTTCCATATCCGAACGAAGAATCAGCTGCCGCTCGCAGTCTGCCTGTAATTCCGGTGAAATTACCAGATCCATCGCGTTCTCCTTATACTCCGTCCCCGTCAGCATCGCCTTTAAGCGTTTCCGGTTCTCCCTTCTTTCTGATAAAGAGGAAGCCGGAACCGGGGTCCTTTTCCGGTCTGTCAGGACTTTTAAAATATGGCTGCAGTCTTTTCCTTTGTCAGAAAGGACGTCCCGGCAGTTCGCGCAGTAGGTAAGATAAGGATGATCGTCCGCCATCGCCCTTTTTTGGGAAATCGCGTCGTAAAGCGCCGGGTTGGTGTAATAAATGTGCCCGCCATAGCCGCAGCATCCGTCCCGGTCTCCTTCATTTTCCAGTTCCCGAAGGACGCCCCCGCAGGCTTTCGCCAGAGCCCGGACACTCTCCTGCTCTTTCGGGTCGAACCGGCTGGAACAGGGATGAAAAACGGCCAGCTCTTCACCGCGGAGGATGGAAGAATCAAAATCTTCCGGGTGTTCCGCGAGAACCTCATAAACGGAACGGACTTCGATCATCGGGAGAATGTCCCGCAGATTCCGTTTGCAGGAAGGACAGGCCGTCAGAAAAACCGGCCGGCCGGCTTCTTCCCAGACGGTCCGGATTTTTGCGGTATTCTCTTCTTCCATTATGGTCTCTCCGGCCCATTTTGCCGGAATCCCGCAGCAGTACAGCCAGAGGCCGGTCCCGGGAAAATGTTTTTTCAGCAGTTCATAGCTTCCGGTTACCGTCTCCGGATCCGAGGCTCCGAGAAGGCAGCCCGGAAAATACAGATACCCGTTCTCCGGCCGGAGGTACACTTCCGCTTCCTGAGAACAGGAAAAAGCCATGTCCCGAAGCCAGAAATCATGGAAAGCGGGCGGAAGGGCCTTATCATGCGCCATCGCCGTCCGGACCTGCATCAGCGCGGTCCCGGTCCGTATGTTTTCCGGGCAGACGCTCTCGCACAGACGGCAGTCATCGCAGGACGTCAGCAGCCGGGTGGCGGAACGTTTCCGGATCTGGTCCACCGGGTTTAAGGTGCCCGGGATATCAATTTCAAAGCGGGGAGGAACCTTTTTGTACTGCTTCATCAGTTCGCAGACATCCACGCATTTCGTGCAGTCGCACATTCTGCAGCGTTTTGCTTCCTCTTCTGCCGCAGTACGGTCATAAGAAGCCGTTTCCCGCACATGGACGTCCGCGGGAGCATCTCCATCCGTCCGTACGGTCTTCCGCGGATTCTCACCGGTTTTCAGGAAATGATCCATGGCGGTTCCGGCTGCCTTGCCCAGCGCGGCTGAGGCAAAAGCCCCGGCTCCTGTCACTTCGCCGACAGCCAGAACTCTTCCTTCCCCAAACAGCCCTTTTTCACGGACCGGCAGTCCAAAAGTACTGCCGCCCTTCCCGGTGGCAATAATCACGCCGGAAAACTCTTCCAGCTCCGAAAGATCCCGGATCTCTTTTCCGGTGACCAGCCGGATATGATCCGAATCAAGCACCGCTTCCATTTCCGGCAGAAGAATCACATCCGGAACGATTCCCTTCAGGGACCCGCCTGCCGTCTCTTCCTTCTCATACAGAGTGACCGGATAGCCCGCCGATCCGAGAGCGTAAGCCGCAGCCGCCCCCGCAAGGCCCGCGCCGATTACGGCAATCCTTTCTTTTTTCGGCGGAACACGGAACTTCCGCGCCCCTCTGCCTTTCCCGCTGCGCAGGACCGCCTGTTCAATTCCGGGAAGATCGACGGTTTCCCCGCTCATTTCCGCCGCGCAGGCTCCGCGGCAAGCATGACCGCAGATACTGCAGAGCGTTTCCGGAAACAGCAGGCCTTCCTGAAGAACATTATACGCCGCGCGCAGGCTTCCCCTTCGGACCTTCGTCAGGAAACCCCGGACGTCCAGCCCGTAAGGGCAGGCAGCGGCGCACGGGGCATCCTGTCCGTTCCGGCAGCGCGAAGAGAAGCCGGACAGCTTATTCGCCAGCAGCCGGCTCTCGTTCGCGTTTTCTTCCAATTGCGGTTCCACAATATTCATGAAGGGTTTTTCCCATTAAGCCGGTTACATGCCGGACCCGACCACTTCACCGACGGCGGGATTGTTCACATAATCGTCCAGGATATCCCACATATCCTCTCCGAGATAATAGGGCTCCGGCGTAAGGTCTTCTCCGGCCGCCTTTTTCTCCAGCAGCTCTTTCAGCTTCTTCGGCGTGGCCGGCAGTTCATACACCCGGACACCCGTCGCGTCGTAAATGGAATTGATAATCGCCACATGGCCGCCGGACTGGAAGCCTTCGCAGCAGCCCACGGAGCCGTGAACCGCGGTTTTGTGGTTCCCTTCCGTATGGCAGTCGATCAGTTCCATATTGTCTGTACACTCATTCGCGTAGCGGAATCCGAGCTGGGTCAGCTGACCGTGCTTCGCGTCGTCACGATACTCGTCCGACAAGGCAAATCCCAGGGAATGAATCAGGCTTCCGTAGCCCTGGCCTTCCACCGCCTGAACGCTGCCGACCGGTCCGATATCGTAAAACAGCTTGTAGGACAGCACCGTCGTTTTGCCGGTTTCCGTATCGACTTCGGAAAGAGCCAGGAAGTTCACATAGTTGTATTCCGGCGTAGGATCGCCGGCGCTGGTGTTCGGATCCATGGCCGTGGTGATGTCGGTGGTATCGAAAACGCCAAGATACTTCGTTTCGATGCCCTCCGCCTTCATTTCCTCATAGGTGCGGAAGGTTCCGTCCGGCTTTCTCATGGCGTTCACCAGCTTTTCGCATCCGTCGTAGATCGCGTTGCCCGCCATATAATGGGAACGGTTGGCGCCGGCCGCGCCGGTCAGCGGCGCGTATTTCGTGTCGGCCTGAACCAGACGGATTTCCTTCGGAGTATATCCCAGCTTGCGCAGGGACTCGGAGGTATGGACCAAAGAACCCACGTCCGAACCCTGCCCCTGGTCTTCCCAGGTGTTGTAATTGACAATGGCTCCGTCGGGCGCCAGCTCGATGAACACTTCGGAATGATCGTTCGGTCCGCCGGTGATATTATAGCCGCCGTTTGCGATTCCGACGCCGTAGCGTTTGTTCGGAATGCCCGCGTCATTCAGTTCTTTGGCCTTTGCCTTCATCTCTTCATAATGCGGACGCATGACTTCCATCATATGCGTGAAGGGATACTCTTTGTACGGAGTACTGTTCAGGTTCCAGTCTCCCTCATGGGCCAGGTTTTTAAACCGGAATTCAAAGGGATCCATCCCGATTTTTTCCGCCATCAGATCCATCATCTGCTCGGACATGGTGTAAGCCTGGGCATTGCCGAAGGACCGGTAAGGACAGCCGTACGTGCTGTTGGTATAGCCGAG
>CADBNG010000255.1 GCA_902795985.1 uncultured Lachnospiraceae bacterium | reverse complement strand
TGGTCTTCGCGTTCAATTTTTAAAAGATAAAAAGCACCTGCTCCGAGAATCGCCAATACCAATATAAGTGCTATTATCCGCCAAATGGTCATATCTTATCCTCAATGGCTTTACCGGGCACTCCGTAACAGCCAAATCTACTTAATGTTCAATGGTACGGAACCCTACCGATTGCTCTGCAATATACATACAATCGATTCCATACCCACTATATCCTAAACCTATACAGATAAATTCTCTCATCGTTCACATGGCAAAGTCAAGCATTTCCATAATAATAAACAATGCTCTATCAGATAATCACATCTATGAATCTGATGAACATTGATAAGTCATATCGATATTCAATATGTTAGCACTGATAAATCCGTTGTTAGAATTGCTAACGGCTCCTATTTTGTGTTCTGCTTCCCAAATATCCCGCTTTATTCCTCTTCTGCTTCTTCGTCTTCCGAAACCATTTCTTCAAACAGTTCCTCAAATTCGTGAAACACTTCATCCAGCAGGATCGGGTTTTCGATCGGGTCAAAAATGGTTTCCCCTTTCTCCGTCCGCACTGACAGCAGGAGAACTTCGTCTTCCCCGATGCCTTCCACCGGTTCCGTCGGGAGCAGCGCGGCATACCGCTTTCCCTCATAGTCAAAGTCCAGCAGGACGTCAAATTCGCATTCTTTTCCGTCCGGATCCAGCAAAGTCACCAGATTGCCCTGTTCTTCCATTTTTCCCTCCGTTTACCGGGACATGCGCCCCAGATAGCTTTCCAGAATAAACACCGCCGCGATTTTGTCTACAACCTTCTTGCGTTTCCCTCTGGAAACATCCGCTTCCAGCAGCATCCTCGTTGCAGATACCGTGGTCAGACGCTCATCCTCGAAATCATATTCCCCGTCCCATTTTTTCAGCACTTCGTCAGCAAACTCTCGGACGTAATCCGCCTGGAAGCCATAACTCCCATCCATGTTGCGCGGCAAGCCGAATAATAGTTTCACAGGTTTGTAGGAATCTGCGACCTTAATGATGTAATCAATATCCTTTTCAAGGTCACCGGTCCGGTGGTATGTCTCCAGCCCCTGTGCCGTAAAGCCCAGAGGATCCGAAACCGCCAAGCCGATCCGTTTTTCCCCGACATCCAGTGCCAGAACTCTCTGCATCGCTTCAGTTCCTCGTGACATAGAACCGGACGAGTTCTTCGAGAAGCTCATCCCGCTCGATCCGGGAGATCATGTACCGGGCATTGTTGAAATTCGTGATGTACGTCGGATCCCCGGAAAGCAGGTAACCTACGATCTGGTTGACCGGGTCGTATCCCTTCTCATGCATCGCCTCATAGACAGCCAGAATGGTTTCGCCAGGCGTTTTCGACTGGTTCGGCCTCGTAAACTCATGCGTATCGTTGTTCATTCTGTTCATCCCGTTTCCTCCTTCATTCCAGCTGTCATTAAAAAAGAGAAGTGCAGCAGAAGCGTACACCGTTCCGCTGCACATTGAATCCTCTGTTCAGAGCCGGGGCGCCTTACTTGACTTCCTCTGTCATGGTGTTCTCGACGCCGATCTCCTCAACCTGTCCAATCGCGCTGCGGGCAAATACCAGAACCACCTTGCCGGGGCCGACCTGGAGATGGACGGTATCCTGGTCGATCTTGACGATCGTTCCGTAGATTCCGCCGATCGTGCGGACACGGTCGCCGGGCTTCAGTGCGGCAAGCATTTCACGGATCTTCTTATCCCTTCTTCTCTGGGGAATGATCATAACGGCAAACAGGACAACCATCATGACGATCAGGAGAAGGATCTGTCCGTTCGCGTTGAAAAAATTCGAAACGCCGCTCGTTACTTCAGTACTCATCGATTTCTATTATTCCTTTCTCGTATTGCTCCAAATTTTACAGCAACCCCCACGCTCCGTCAAGTGACGCGGCACCGGCTCACAGGCTGTTCAGCGCTCTGGAATCCAGATCGGCGTATGGAGCAAAGAAAGGCTTCAGCTGCTCCGCGATCCGGTGGATCCCTCCTGTGGAATCGCTTTCGATATTCAGGGGCATCACCGGGTCATGCAAAGACATCCGGAGCAGGAACCAGCCGTCCCCGTCCTCCGGTCCGAACGCCACCCGGATCCCCTCCCGGTTATCCGGTGCAACCGCCCATTCCTTCTCCTTGGCATAAGCAGTCAGGTCCTCCAGAACTTTCTGCCCATAGGATACAAACGTATCCCCGCAGGTCAGCTGCATCCGGACCTCGCAGGATTCCTTCGGCTCCTTCAGGGAATCGATCAAGGACAGGAGTTCCTTCCCTTCCTTCTTCATACGCGCCATCTGGATCAAGAGTTTGACCATCAGGTAGGCACCGTCATCCAGGAAATAGTTCTCCTTCAGCGCGCCGTGCCCGGAGGTCTCGATCGCCAGCTGGCTGTCGCCGCCCTCCCGGTTGATCCGGATGGATTCGTTGATCACGTTCCGGTATCCGCGCTTGAACCGGTCATGGACGCCGCCCAGCCCGCAGATAAACTCGCCAAG
>CADBNG010000254.1 GCA_902795985.1 uncultured Lachnospiraceae bacterium | reverse complement strand
CTTATCATAGGCGTCATTGGATACACGGATACGGAACTGGTTTCTCTGTCCGGTATGCATGATGCCTTCCAGATAGTTCAGCCAGGTATGGAAGCGGCGCTCGATAACGGATTCGAAATCGGTCTGCATCTTCTTGCCGGCGACTTCGACATAGGTGGCCAGAGCGTACTGCTGTTCTCCGGAATCGATATCGTCGCCGATGATCGTGATCTTGTGATCTTCAATCTCATCCATTTCACGCATGGAAACGAGCTCGCAGGTCGGATTCTTTCCGGAATAGAACTCGCACTTCATGTCGGACTTACGGATGATCTCGCCTTCGAAGGCAGAAGCGAATGCTACCGGGATCGGCAGCTCGCGGACCTTGATCTTGATGTTGCGCAGTTCCAGGGACTTTTTGACGGTCTCTGCATGATCCAGAACGGATTCCAGAGCGCCCGGAACCTGGTTTTCGCCGAGGTCGATGTCCACAACTACCGGGAAGCCAAGAGCGATGGCGCCGGCACCGGCGGAAACAACCACGTTGTCGATGGCTCCGAAGGTGTTGACGAAGGCCGGAACTCTGTCCTTGGTATAAGCAAGAAGGCCCGGAAGATCTCCGCCCTGAAGGCCGCCGAAGATCAGCGCGGCACGAACCGCGACGGTGACAACATGAATAACTGAAGTGACGTCATGGCCCAGCGGAACCACACGGAACTCCAGGCCGGCTTTTACGCCGTTCTCGAGGCACTGTTCAATAACGTCGCCCACGAGGAAGGTCAGAAGGCCTTTGGACTGGTAGTCTTTTACGACAGCCGCGACGTCAGCGGGATTCTCCGCTTTGCCCAGAACAACAGCAACGCCGGGGATATCTCCGGTAACAAGCGGAACGCCCAGAGAACGGATGATGGGATCCGGAACAAAACCGATGCCGGAATCTTCCGCATAGGGGTCTGCTCCGTCCACATATTTCAGTCCTTCCAGAATCTCCGCTCCAACGGCGGTGGCAAGACCGGCATTTAAGGCCTGGCCGAGATCCTCTTCGTTGGTGATCAGGCTTTTCAGAACGCCTACACAGGCCGGCAGATCGCCGAGCTTCTCGACTTTAACGCCGGTAGCAGCAAAGATGGTCGGGAAGAAATAGGCGGTGTCCGGAAAAGCGATCGGTTTGTCCTCGCCATACTTGGCGATCGCGTCGTTCACGGCTCCTTCGGTGAGCCCCGCAACGGCGTTTGATCCTCCGTAGATCAGATCAGTTAAAACGCTCATGTCAGTTTCCCTCCTTAGTTAATACATAATATTCTTATTACCTGAGCCTGTTCATCAGGCTTTTGAGGACGGTAAGAAGGCTGGGGGACAGGCTGCGGCCGGTTCCCGGAAGGAAAGGGAGGCACCTGTCTCAGAACCGGAGGCGTACCGAAAGGAAGGTCCCTTCGGTACGCCCGCAATTTTTAAAACTCCAGGTACGAATCCGAATACAGCTCGTAGTTCTTGAAGATATCGCAGGTGCGGATGGTCTCCATGGTACGGCGGTCATTCGGGTTGATGATGGCGGAGGTCAGGCCCTGCATCATCGCCATGGCGACGAGAGCGGAATCCATAACCGGACGGACGGCCTTCGGGGCGCCGTTCGAGTTGTTGGAAAGTCCGCCGGTGGACTTCAGTCCTTCGTCCGCGAACATCCGGATGGCGTTCAGAACGTCCATCTGTTTGTCCTGCATGCCCTTGACGACCAGGAACAGCGGATCGAACCACAGATCGGTGGGTTCCATGCCCAGGCCCATGCCGCGTTCCAGCATGGTGTGGCAGTGGTGCATGCGTTCGTCGTTATCTTTGGCAATACCGTCGGCCGAGCAAAGGGCGATGACGATCGCGTCGTTTGCGGCAGCCAGGTCGATGTTGGAGATACGGGATCCCGCGTCGGCGGAGTTGACGATCGGTTTGCCGTTGGTACGGTTATAAACGTGGATACCGGCTTCGATAGCCCGCTTGTTGGCGGTATCGAGGGCCAGCGGCACGTTGTTGAAGTTCTCCTGCAGCAGGCGTACAGCCCAGGTCATCAGTTCCGGTCCGTTGGACTCGGCCGGTCCGATGTTGACGTCCAGATAGGTGGCGCCGGCCTTGATCTGCTCGGCGGCACGCTTCAGGATCGGCTCCGGATCGAAGTTGTTCATGGCTTCGCGGATGACCGGGGAGATGCAGTGGATACGTTCGCCGATGGTGACGAACTTCTTGGAATCCGGATCACGCTGCTGATAGGTCACGCCCATGTCCACATGCGGGATCTCCGGAATGACCAGCTTGTCGTAGTCGATCGGGCCGTCCACGATGATGGTCGGGCCGGATTCGGCAGCCGGGGCCTTGCTCTTCGCGGCGGCTTCCGCAGCGGCTTCGTATTCCTTGTCCTTCAGGTACTTGACGATCTCGACCGCTTCGCGCGTGCCGACGACAACGTTCCATTCCGGCAGCTTGGCCTGGATCTCGCCCTTCATGACAGCGACCTTGCCGGGGATGATCAGTGTACGGTTCTTGATCTTGTCCGCGATCTGGAACTCGTCGAAGAACTTCTGGACGGAAGAGGACGAGAACTTGCCGGCGGCCCAGGCAGTCAGAACGGACATGCCGGAGGCGTCGGAGATCAGCAGGTTGACCGGCTCCTTGGAACGCTCGATTTCGCCGGAGACCAGGAAGTAGGTCAGAGCGAAGTCGACCGTGGTCATGCAGGGCGAATTCTCATCAGCGCCGTTCAGCGGATAGATGCCCGGCTCGACCTTCATGGGTTTCTGCGGGTCGGTGAAGATGTTCTGGCGCAGGCCGTACAGCGCAAGGGCCTCGGCGTAGGTCATCTTCTCCATGACGACGATGGAGCCGTATTTTACGGTGAACAGGGAAGCCAGCGCGGTCTGCATGTGCATGTTGCCGGGCGCGAGCTTCGCAAGGTTGACGATCGAGGGATAGCCGAGGGTCCGGACACCGTCCTTGATGGCGGAACGGCGGGTAACGACGGCGTTCTCGAAGGTCTGCTTCAGGGTCGGCGCGGTAATGTCGAACACGAGATTCTTGTTGCCGGCCTTTTCCAGCGCTTCAGCGGTCTCAAACAGCTCAGCCGGGGTGTTCCCCTTGACGCCGAGGATGGCTTTTCCGCCCACAACACCGTTCAGCGCTTCCCAGTTGGAAGCATCCGCTCCGGAGATGATCACATCCGTGCTGACCGCAAGGACGGCTTCCGCTGTAGCGGTGCTGGCGGTATCCACGATCGCGCCGCGGCCGGCGTCGATCACTTTCTTTACGACGGCAGCAGCGTCGCCGCCTTTGTCTTCAATAAAGACATACTCAACATATTCGCGCTCGCCGATACGCTCGTAATCGACAGCCTTGATCGCTTCGATCGCGGCGTCCAGAGCGGCCTCGTCCATATCCGTGGAGAGAGCGGCGGCATAGCGGGTGGAGGAGACGAAGGTCTTCTCGTGACGGAAGAGCACGGTTTCGCCGCCGAGCTTGTGTCCGCCGACCTCGATGGTCTTCATGGGCGGAGCGGTCGCTTCGGAAAGGAGGGCGATGGCTTCATCCGACATATAGGGGCACTGCTCGATCGGAACGGCTCCCTGGGCGACTTTCATACAGAACGCCATACAGGTGGGAGAACCGCATTCCTTACAGTTCTTTTTCGGGGATAATTTAAAGATATCAAGTCCTTTTACAGCCATTTCACTTCACCTCCATCGTAAGAGCATCGATCATTTCGGCGATCGTTTTGACAGATTCGGGATGTCTTAAGATGACGGCGTCCGATCCGCACGCAAGGCAGGCGGATGCCGTGGTGATCTCCATCTCGATGCCGCGCTGTTCGGCGTCACCCCATTCGGGCATTTCTTCCTGGGGAAGGGTTGCTTCCTTGACGGCCCATGTCTCGGTGGAGACCGGTGTGATGATGGGCATCTGAAGCTGTGTGTCGCTGGCGCCGAGAGCCGCGTTCTTGATGCGGTCCAGGGTGGAGGCGACATACTCAAAGCCGTATCCCGCAGCGGCGGATCCTGCCTGGATGGCGATGGATTCGGCCGGTACGCCGAGCTGGAGCATGATGGTGTTCAGCTGTTTCGCAAGGTTGATATCGACGGCGGATTCCGCGCCGACTTTCTGGCTGTAGGCCAGTCCGGCCGATGCGCCGACCGCTTTGTAGTTTTCTTCTCTGGCGGAAAGGACCAGGATGTTCTTTCCGGAAAGGGCTTCGCTGATCTTGGTGAACAGTTCGGAGTCCTTTTCGATGTTCTTGCAGCCCATGACGGCCAGGGGCAGCTCGATGTTGTCCGCGACGGCTTTCGCAAGCGCGACGCAGTCTTCTACTGACTTGTTTTCACCATTGGGATCGGCACTGGCAAGGTGCAGGACGATGAAGGAAGCGCCGGGGATCTCCTGGGCCTTCTTCGCCATGGCCTCGATGGTATCGCAGCCTTCATAGAAGCTCTTCAGCCCCGGCTGTACATACTCTTCAAAGGCCAGGTCGCTGATCTCAACGCCGATCGCGGGTTTGTTGGCCGACGGTGCGTCGAACTCATAGAACGGGAGAGTGTTGTTCCCGCCGATCTGCACGGCCTTGTCGCCCGTTCCGATCACCAGCGTGTTGATCTTCGCATTGTATGCCTGGGTTTTGGGTACGAATGGCATAGTGTTTTTTCCTCCGATTGATTAGATTTGCATTGATTGCAGTATATTCCATAAAGCCTGTTTGACAGGCGAGGAGTCCGGTACTTTTGAACTCGGCTCACCGTTGCAGTCCGCTTCATAGACCATGTTATCGTGCGGCAGGACGCCTGCGAGGTCAAGCCCCTGCGCTTCGATCTCTTCTTTGACGCCGGCATTTAATTCCGCTTCCGGCGAGCGGTTGACGATGAGCTTCATGCAGCCGGGCTTCAGATCCAGTTCCCGTACCATGTTCGCGATCCGGCCGACGGTCATGATCCCCCGGCGGGAACAGTCCGAGACCAGAAAGAGCGTATCGACCGGCGGCAGGATGCCCCGGGCGATGTGTTCCATTCCGGCTTCGTTGTCGATGACGGTGTAGCGGTAATTCTTATAATACTTCTGAAGCTGTGTCTGCAGCAGTCCGTTCACAAAACAGTAGCAGCCTGAGCCCTGTGTACGGCCCATGATCAGCATGTCGAAGTCGTCTTCTTCGGCAAGCGCGTCATTGAAACGGAAGTCCGCGTATTCCGCTTTGGTCATTCCGGAGGGGATCGCTTCGCCCGCTTTTTCAGCATGGGCCATTTCTTCACGGATCTCTCCGAGGGTGGTCGGCGCTTCCACTCCGAGAACTTCATTCAAATTGGAATTGGCATCGGCGTCCACCACGAGGATCGGTGTTTTTTTCTGTCTTACGAGATAATCGATGATCATGCCGCAGATCGTGGTCTTACCGACGCCGCCTTTGCCGGCTACGGCGATAGTATGTGTCATTTTATTGCTTCCTTCCCGGGCACAGGGCTGCCGGGAGGTCCGGCAGCCCTGAAAATTCCGGTCTTTTGATCAGATGAGGTCGACGATACCGGACTTCTGTACCAGTTCGGTGACCGCTTCGTATTTGTTCAGTGCGTACAGATGGATGCCGTTGACGCCGAGCGAACGGTATTCGTCGATCAGGCGCATCGTGTACTCGATACCCTGCTGACGGAAGGAATCCTTCTTGGCCTTGATGGATTCTTCGGACTCCTGCGGAGCAAACGGGTTCGGGAAGATCCAGTTGCGGGAGATGATTTCGCAGAGTTCACGCGGCATGACGCAGCCGTTGCGGCTCAGGGCCATGTTGATGGTCGAGGACGCGTCCAGAACCGGCATGATGCCGACATCGACCGGCATGGTGACGCCGACTCTGTCGAGGGCATCCAGCCAGCGTTTGAAGACTTCCATATCCCAGCAGAGCTGAGTCATGATGTAGTTCGCGCCGTTGTCCTGTTTCTGCTTCAGGAAAGAGATGTCCGCATGCTTGCTTCTGCAGGCGATATGGCCTTCGGGAGAACCTGCTACTGCGATGGTGAACTTGTCGCCGAATTCGTCACGGACAAATTTGACAAGCTCCGTTGCAAAATGGAGGTCTCCGCCGGTGCCGGTCCATCCGAAGGGAAGGTCGCCGCGAAGCGCGAGCATATGATCAATGCCGTTGTCCAGATAGGCCTGGAGCTGCTCTTTGATGCCTTCCTTGGTGTTGCCGATGCAGGTGAAGTGAGTTACCGGAGTGGTCTTTCCGTCTTTGACGATCTTCTTCAGGACTTCCAGATTGGTCCTGAGGTTGCCGCCGCCGGCACCGTACGTGCAGGAAATGTAATCGGGACGAAGGTCGTAAAGATGATCCATCGCACCGCCGTCATCCAGAAGATTCGCCATGCCCTTCTCGGTTTTGGGCGGGAACACTTCAAAGGAGAACACCATTCTTTTTTCGAAAAGATCCATTATTTTGCTCATAGATTTCCTCCATTCTCTGGTTTGTGTGATACGGTTTACAGCGACTGAATAAATTAATAATCTTCAGCAATTCATCAGTGAATTCCGAATTCAGATTAATAATTTTCTGAGTTCATGAGGAGCCCGGTCCGTTCAGATCCGGGTGAAGGAGTAGCGCTGGACGAGCCCGGCCTGCTCCGCGTATACAATACAGTTCCCGTCTTCAAGCTCTTCACAGGTATAGGAGACGTTTTCCTTGCCGGCGAACTGCTTTTTGACATACTCAAGAGGAGATTCACAGAGGACCTCCTCGAAAAAAACATCCCGCATCTGATTGTTGCTGCACTGATTCGGGATCTCCCGGATCACTTCATATTCGGTCATAAATCGTGCCTCACCGGAAACCTGTTGCGGACCCGCGGTATCCCCGGGGGCTTCAGGATTCTTTGACAAGCGCGTAGCCGTCCGTGAGGTTGGCCTGCGTCAGTTCCCCTTTGATCGTGATCTGGCGGTCCAGAAGGTCTGTGAGGGTAATCGTGCTTCCGTGGCATTCGATCGTCCGGACGTTCTTCATGATGATATTATCCGGGGAGATCTGGGTGCGGTAAACAGTGGATAAGCACATGATCGGTTCCTCCCGATGCCCGGCAGAGCCGGATAAATAAACGTGCTTTGAGCATCCCGGAAAATCTGTACCGGAATGCTCAAAGCAGGGTGATCAGTGATTCAGTTCCTCCAGCGCTTCGGCCAGGAGGGCGTTGCCGTTTTCGAATTCCGCAACGGCGGCCGAGATCTTCTCATAGATTTCGGGCCGTTCCTCCTTCAGCTGCACGGCCAGGTCCTTGGTCTCCTGAACATGGGAGGCATTGTGGCCGACCATGTATTTCAGCATGGCAAGCAGTTCCTCCATGGGAGTTCCTTCGTGGTCGTGCGCGTGCTCATGGTCATGCTCGTGCGCATGGCCGTGATCATGATGGTCGTGGTGGTTCAGTTTGTGCATCGCAATACGAATTCCTTATTGTTATTTCTCCGGATCCGGTTCAGCCTGGGGATTCGGAGCTCTGTCGTTTCTGCAGCATTTTGTACCAATAAATATAACACAGAATGACTGAAATAACAAGGATTAAAGCTTGTCGATGATGTCCCACAGATAGACTTTGTAGTACCCGAGTTTGACGGTATCGAAGAACGCCTCGATGTTTTCCAGACGGGTGTCATAGGGAATATCGCAGCCGGAGGAGATAATGAAGTTGTTGTTCACCATTGCGGGACGGAGCAGCTTCTGGGTCTCGCGGCGGACCTTGTCCGCGTTGCCGCCGTTGAAAGTGGCCGACGGGCTGATGTTGCCCATGATGATAACGTCTTTCGGCATTTTTTCCAGCAGAGTGAACATGTCGGCCTTGTCGCCGAAATGATACATTTTCGCGCCGAGCGTGGCGAGCTGATCGACTTTGGATTCGATCGCGTTCGCGCAGTTGTGATAAAGGAAGATAAAGTTCTCATCCTGAAGTTCGTTGATGATGCGGCGGACATAGGCAGAGGAGAATTCTTCCATCAGATCATAGGAAAGCAGTCCGGCCAGCGGTTCGGCCATGATCATTCCGTTTGCTCCGGCTTCCTTCTGGGCACGGACATAGTTGATGCAGAATTCCGTGGTCTTTTCCAGAACCGTGTGGACAAGTTCAGGCTCCTCGATGCAAAGAAGGAGGATCTCGTTAACGTCCATCAGACGGCCTGCCATGGAGAACGGACCGGTGCAGTTGCCGAAGATCGGACGGTCGATGATGAGGGCCTTGGCTTTGCGGATGCAGCTGATGCCGTTGGCCGTTCTTTTGGTGCCGACTTCGGGAACGACAAGGGCGTCGGCCTGTTCCTGGGTCTCGATCAGCTGGCCGCGGATCGTGGGAATCTCATCTTCCTGATAGATGCAGTTCGCGCCAAAGGCTTCCGCTTCTACGGAAAGGTCCATATAACTCGGAGCAAAGGGCATATCGTAACGGTCGGCGATCAGACGCATGCCCATGGCCATGCAGCGGGGATCGGTGACAAGGTCCATGATCGGGATGAACATCAGCTGCGCGGACGGATAGGAAAGGATAGGCATGGGTTTTTTGTCGGGTTCGGCGATCAGATGACTGACCCATTTGTACATGTTCATAAAAGAGTCCTCCTGTAGGTTTGTTAAAAAAAACACAATACTTTATTTATTTTACCCTCTTCGCAGCCCGGTGGCAATGCTGCATTTGACTACAATTATTTTCGATTTTTGTAAAAATTAACAAAGGAATTCGGCAGGGACTCTGCTGCTGCGATCTGCCTGAAAAACCGGCAGAAATCCTGACTTTACACAAAGGAAAGCAGTTGACAGTGCATGCGCGGCGTGGTATAGTTCGAAAAGAATCCCGAGTAAAACAGTCGGGATTAAAAAAACAGTACAGGAGTCAGTCATGAAACTATCTACAAAAGGACGATACGGCCTGCGGGCCCTGGTCGATCTTGCCGCGAACGGCGGGGAAGAGGCAGTATCCATTACCAGCATCGCGGGCCGGCAGGATCTTTCCGAATCGTATCTGGAACAGCTGATGCGTCTGCTGCGCCGCTCCGGTCTTGTGGAAAGCGTCCGGGGCGCCCAGGGCGGATACCGGCTGGCCAGACCGGCCGATACGATCTCGGTCGGTGATGTGCTGCGGGCCCTGGAAGGCGATCTCAAAGCGGTCGACTGCAGCGGATTTATGGAAGAGGGCGGCTGCTCCGGTTCCGATCTCTGCGTGACGAAATATGTCTGGAAGCGGGTCAACGACGCCATCGAGAGCACTGTGGATTCCATTATGCTCAGCGAGCTGATCCATGAGAGCAAAGCCCTGATGGCTCAGCAGGGTGTTACAGACGTACAATCGTGCGGCAGCCATCGCGCATAGAATAATTCAGACCAGATTTGGAAAGCCCGCCCGTTTCGGAAAGCGGCGGCGCTTTCAACAGCATACAGGAGGACAAACAACATGATCTATCTGGACAACGCGGCAACAACCCGGACAGCGCCGGAAGTGCTGGATGCCATGCTTCCGTATTTTTCGGAATTCTACGGAAATGCTTCCAGCATCTATTCCATCGGTGTAAAGAGCAAGGAAGCGATCACCAGGGGACGGGAGCAGATCGCGCAGGTGCTCGGCGCAAAGACTGAGGAGATCTACTTCACGGCCGGCGGCAGCGAATCCGACAATTGGGCGCTTACGGCGACCTATGAAGCACTGGCGGGCAAAGGCAATCACATCATCACGACGAAGATCGAGCATCACGCGATCCTTCATACCTGCGAGTATCTGGAAAAGCAGCGCGGCGCCAGAGTCACCTATCTGGATGTGGACGAAAACGGCATCGTGAATCTGGAGCAGCTGAAGGCGTCGATCACGCCGGAGACCATCCTGATCTCCGTTATGTTCGCCAACAACGAGATCGGCACGATCCAGCCCATCGGGGAGATCGGGCGCATCGCGAAGGAGAACGGCATTTTATTCCATACGGATGCCGTCCAGGCCTTCGGCCAGGTCCCGATCAATGTGGACGAACTGAACATAGACATGCTTTCCTCCAGCGGCCATAAGATCAACGGCCCGAAGGGCATCGGCTTCTTATATATCCGCAAGGGTGTAAAGATCCGTTCCTTCATTCACGGGGGAGCTCAGGAACGCAAACGGCGCGCCGGCACGGAGAACGTTCCGGGCATCGTCGGATACGGCGTTGCGGCAAAGCGCGCGGCGGATACGATGGAAGAGCGCACGGCGAAAGAACGGAAGATCCGCGATCACATGATCGAACGCCTGACGACGGAAGTGCCTCACTGCAGACTGAACGGCGACCGGGTACAGCGCCTGCCGAACAACGTCAACCTCAGCTTTGAGTTCATCGAAGGCGAATCCATGCTGATCCTGCTCGACATGAAGGGTATCTGCGCCTCCTCCGGTTCGGCCTGCACTTCCGGCTCGCTGGATCCTTCCCATGTCCTCCTGGCCATCGGGCTTCCCCATGAGATCGCCCACGGCTCGCTCCGTCTCACCTTATCGGACGAGACCACGATGGAGGATGCGGACACCGCGGTGGACGCGGTAAAGGAGATCGTGGAACAGCTCCGGAGCATGAGCCCCCTCTACGAGGATTACAAAGCGGGAAAGAAGAAAGCCATTTTATTATAATAAGGGAGAAAAACAGATGTACAGCGAAAAAGTAATGGACCATTTTCAGAATCCCCGCAACGTCGGCGAGATCGAGAACGCCAGCGGCGTCGGAACCGTCGGAAACGCGAAGTGCGGCGATATTATGAGAATGTATCTGGATATCGATGAGAACGGAGTCATCCGGGACTGCAAGTTCAAGACCTTCGGCTGCGGCGCGGCGGTCGCCACTTCCAGCATGGCGACGGAACTGGTCAAGGGCAAAACGATTCAGGAAGCCCTTCAGGTCACCAACAAAGCCGTAATGGAAGCCCTTGACGGACTTCCCCCCGTCAAGATCCACTGTTCCCTCCTGGCGGAGGAAGCAATCCATGCGGCCCTATGGGATTACGCTGAAAAGCACGGCATCACCATCGAAGGCCTTCAGAAGCCAAAGAGCGATATCAGCGAAGGGGAAGAGGAAGAAGATTATTAAAACAAGCTGCCGGAAAATGTTAAAACGTCCCGTCTGTTTTCAGAACGGGGCGTTTTATCATCGGCCTCGGCTCTTGTATTCGTTTCATCCGCACATTATAATAATCCATCGGAAACATCGTACGAACGGGAAATAATATGTCTGAAAAGATCGTAGTCGGGATGTCCGGGGGAGTGGATTCCTCCGTGGCAGCTCTTCTTTTAAAAGAACAGGGATATGACGTCATCGGCGTCACGATGCAGATCTGGCAGGAGGAGGATCCGCTGGCTGTCGAAGAGCAGGGCGGATGCTGCGGCCTGTCGGCGGTGGAAGACGCGAGAAGGGTGGCCGAAGCGATCGGCATCCCTCATTATGTCATGAATTTCCGGGATGTTTTCCGGGAAAAAGTCATCGATTATTTCACCGATGAGTACCTTCACGCCCGCACCCCGAACCCCTGCATTGCCTGCAACCGCTATGTGAAATGGGAAGCGCTGCTGACCCGTTCGCTTGAAATCGGGGCGGACAGGATCGCGACCGGCCATTACGCGGATATCCGGCGGCTTGAGAACGGCCGTCTGGCGGTCTGCGGTTCGGACGCGGAAGAGAAGGACCAGACTTACGCGCTGTACAATCTGACCCAGGAACAGCTGGCGCGCACGGTCTTCCCGCTGGCGCGTTATACCAAACCGGAGGTGAGGGAGATTGCCCAAAAAGCGAGCCTTCCGGTAGCCCATAAGCCGGACAGCCAGGAGATCTGCTTCGTTCCGGATAACGACTACGCCCGTTTTATCGAAGAATACACCGGTACGCCGGCCTGCCCCGGCAATTTCGTCCGTCCGGACGGCACCGTTCTCGGCCGGCACAAAGGGCTGATCCACTATACGGTCGGCCAGCGCCGGGGGCTCGGCCTTCCGATGGGCGAGAGAATCTTCGTTTCGGAACTCCGTCCGGAAACGAACGAAGTCGTCCTCGTCAGCAACGAGGAGCTTTTCTCGAGAGTCGTAAAAGCGCGGAAAGTATCGTTCATGGCACTGGAGGACCTTCCGCGCGGAACAGGCGCGGAGGAGGGGGGCACTTTCATCGGCAAGATCCGCTATAATCACCGGGGCGCGCCCTGTACGGCGGTGCGGTCGGGCGAAGATGAGATCACGGTCGTTTTCGACGAACCCGTGCGCGCGGCGGCAAAAGGTCAGGCGCTGGTATTATATAAGGACGGCTGCATCGCAGCAGGAGGAACGATAATATGATCGGAGACCGGCATCTGCATACGGTATTTTCGCTGGATTCCCAGAATCCGCCGGAAGCCACCATCGAAGCGGCCATCCGCCTCGGAATGAAGGAAATCTGCATCACGGATCACTGCGACATGGACCTCGGCAGCGGCTGGATCATGCCGGCAGAGGACTATTTCCCGGCGCTGCGGAAACTGAAAAAAGAATACGCGGACCGCATCGATGTCCATATCGGCGTGGAAATGGGACTGAATCCGGAATGCAATGATGAAATCAACGCGTTTCTCGCGAAGTACCCCTTCGAATTTGTCATCGGGTCCATCCATACGATGATCGGGAAGGATCCCTACTTCCGGGAGCATTTCGACATGGACGACCGGGAATTCTTCCGGATCTATTTCGAAACGACCCTTCAGCGACTGCTTTCCGGCAACGATATCGATTCCTTCGGGCATTTCGATTACGTCGTCCGCTACGGGACGCGCAAAGGGGAACTCTACGACCCGTCGGAGAACGCGGAAGTCATCGACGCGATCCTCTCGGAACTGATCCGGCGCGATATCGCCCTGGAACTGAACACGGGCGGCGTGCGCAAAGGCAT
>CADBNG010000253.1 GCA_902795985.1 uncultured Lachnospiraceae bacterium | reverse complement strand
CAGAAGCTGTAGTCAAGAAATTCGGGAAGGGCGAAGCTGGTCTTCTGGATCGTTACGCTCGATTCGAAGGTATCGGGCATATAGGCCACGGGAGTCTCAAGGTACGTGCGAACGAACTGCTTTACGCCCTCGATTCCCCAGTTGTCGAAAAGCCAGTCATAGACCGTTTTGCAGTTCCGCCAGTAATAGTGACGGTCATGCTGGTCCCCGGTCCGAAGCAGGACCTGGAACATGCTCCCGATCTTGTCTTCAGAAGATCCCCGTTCGAAGCATTCGGCGATACCGCGCTTGATCTCCTCCCTCGGGAAGAATTCGGCGGCGCTTTCGAAGACCAGCCTGGCACGCTTGAAATCCAGGCTCTTCAGTTCACTGCAGGGCGACCTGTAATACTTTCTTTTCCTGCTCTGCTCGATATAACCGGATATGCCGGAGAAGGAAAGCATGTTCTTGCAGAAATACTGCCTGATCGCCTCGTCACTGACCGCGGTCATAAAGTTCTCGGAAAAATACTTTGTTTTGTCCATGCTGCTGATCCAGAAAGGCGCCTGCCCGTCTTTGTCCGCAAGGTCCAGGACGCTGTCCTTCGGTATATCGCTGAGGAAGCGGACCAGTCCGGACGCGTCGAGCGGTTCATTCTGCCCGGTGCTTTCATTCCGGATATAGAACTGCCCTTTGGAGCAGATGCAGACAAGCAGGCTGCTGGTCTTTGTCCCTTTTTTCCGGACGGCGAAATCAGGCCCGGATACAGTGACGATCTCATATTCCGCCGGCTTCCGCGGCGCCTTCTTCTCCTTCCGGGTATTCTCAATTACGGTTTCATCACTCAGGATGAGGTCTTTGATCGATGTTTCCATTGTTTGCTCCTGATAAAAAACAGCTCCCCGGGATTCGGGGAGGCTTGTTCCAAAACTGATTCCGGGGCTTCAGCACCCGGCAGGTTCAGGCTGCATCTGAAAGCTGCATGACGCGATCTGCGCCGCTTCCTCGTTCAGCTTTTCATAGCAGATATCCGCCTCTTCAACAGAGCATTCCATTGCTACTTTCCAGAGCAGTTCGGATTCTCTGTCGGCATATACTTCTGCCGATCCGGCAAACGCCTTCAGAAAGGCGACAGTATAGAATTCATTTTCGTTTGGCATTTTTCCTCACCTTTTTCCAAAACCCGGATTTTCCCGGCAGCATCGTCCTTTTTCATGAAAACAGTCCCGACCGGCAGCGTGCACCTTTCGATCTCCTCGGCAACACCGCTGTCCAGTTCGAAGCATCCGTTGATCAGGTCGATCAGCCACTGCTGCTCATCATGACCGATCTCCTCTCTGAACACGCGGTAGAGGTAATACGATATGCCGTTTCTGAGATCGATCCCGCGGCTCCACAGGTCTCCGCGTCCGTCCACACAGAAACTGTGGAACGCATCGACCGGTTCAAAGCAGGCTGCCAGCGATCGTCCGCACAATTCCCAGCAGGACGGGACAAGGTTCCCGCATCCGTCGCTGATCTCCGCGATCACGATCACCGGTCCGTCGAATTCGATATCCGGTATCGAATCATAAAAATCCTCTCCCTTTGCATATACCGCATCCGACATCTCATAACAGCTGCATTCAGCAAGTCCGCGGGGGATATCTGTTTCATCGTACAGAACCATCTCCGGCATTATTCCTCCTGTTTTCATGAAATCCCGTTTCCGGGCATTCCGGTTTTCATTATCTGGACAATATGTATCCACAATCCTGACAATTGCAGACCGGGTGCATTCAGTGCACGATCTCGAACGAATCAACTCCCGGGATCAGGCCGAGATAACGGCCGTCGTCAAACCGGCAGTGTATCGTCCCGGCATCGTCCACATGGTCCACGGAACCTTCCGTACCGGATTCAACCGGGTACGGGTCATCCATCCTCAATACGATCACACGGACTCCGGGCTTGTAAAGCGTCCGCAGATACGCGGCGGAATCATTTCCGAAGTCATTCATATTCAATCCTTTCTCTGAGATCCGGGCAGATGCCCGGAGTGATATTCTTCCAT
>CADBNG010000252.1 GCA_902795985.1 uncultured Lachnospiraceae bacterium | reverse complement strand
CTCCGAACAGGGTTTCCCCGATTCTCTTCGCGATCTTCCGGTTCACGATTTCATTCAGGTGCGACGGAATCGCGCCGTATTCGTAATTCCGGTCCGTGAAAAGCAGGTCCTTTTCTTCCCCGCTTTCTCCCGGAACAATCCTCACCGCATCCGGGCAGGCCTCATACAGCGCCCCGTAGCACTGCTTCAGGACGGCATTGGTTTCCCGGATCGATTCGAGCTCCGGGAACGGCTCCTGTTTTTCCGGGGATCCGACCGTTTCCGAAAGATAATTCTCCACCACGACGATCCGGACGTCCGAAACGGCGGCTTTGACCCTTTCGATGAACGCGCGGCTTTTCCCGGCAAACAGCTGCCGGCACTCCCCGCTGTCTCTGGGAATCCTCCGGCAGGCTTTGACCGCGGCGCCTTCGTCCGGCTCCGCTCCGCTTCGCGCGTCACTGTCCGTAATAAGGCGGCCTTCCCGTTCCAGAATATCAAACCGTTCTTCGATCAGGTCGATAAACAGGAACGACGGGCGCGTCTGTTCCAGAATGCTCCAGAACGAACGGTCTTCCTCCCGCTGCAGCATGATCTCACGGTAACGGTTCCGGTGCCGGATTGTTTCGCTCCCCGGGGCTTCATCGGCGATGCTGATGATACTGGAAAAATTAAAACGGCAGTCCGGGTCCTGCAGCAGCTTCAGATGGACCAGGATCCGGTTCAGGTTGTATCCTCCCACCAGAAGGTACCGGTCATTGGGTGATTCCGGGAACGTGCGCTCCAGAAACGCCCGGAAATTCCCGGCGGTTTCCCGGTGGTCCCGGATGGTTTTCCGGTGAAACTGCATGGCCAGGATATCGCTCAGCCGGTACTTGACGGCCCGCTCCAGCGTTTCCTTATACTCTTCGTACAGGCCCAGCCGGCGGAATTCATCCGTCAGATGCTCCATGGCTTCGATTCCCAGCGTGTTGTTCGGACGGCCGTCCCGATGGGCATATCCGGTTTCGATCAGGGACGCCGGACGGAACCGCCGGTAATAATACATCGGCTTTTTCACGTTGACGACGCGGTTCGCCAGCGCCAGGACCAGCGCGTATACGGCCGGTGACTCAAAGGCGCAGTCCGGCAGCCGGACGGCGTTCCGGATCCAGAGGGAGCGGCGGGTAACCGCTTTATAGGTGGCGGTGGATCCGTAGATCATATGCTCTTCCCGGGTCCAGGGAATGCCCATCGTTCCGTAGCACGAACGGTAAATCTTTGCGCCTGTCCGGCCGTTGACCCGCCACAGATCGCATTCGGCCATATCCGCGTCCGACTCTTCCGCCGCGCGGACCAGTTCTTCCAGATAGTCCGGATCCAGCCAGTCATCGGGATCCGCAAAGGCCAGATACCGGCCGGCCGCTTCTTCGATCCCCCGGTTCCGGGCGGAGGATACGCCGCCGTTTTCCTTATGGATCACCCGGATCCTCGAATCCTTTTCCGCCCACGAATCGCAGATTCCGGGCGAATCATCCGTGGACCCGTCATCGATCAGCAGCGCCTCAAAATCCTCAAACGTCTGGGCGCAGAGGGATTCCATGCATTCATCAATATAGTCTGCCACATTATAGACCGGCAGGATGACGGAAACCGTCGGACCGTTCCCGAAGATTTTCCGCTGCGTCCTCTGAAGCATTTCCCGCTCCTGTTCGGTCAGGCCGGCACCGCGAAGCGCCTCTTCCGTCAGGAAATTCCGTTCGTCCAGAATCCGTTCATAAAGCGGGGACCGGCGGTAGATCCGGCAGGAAATCTCCGGGATTTCCCACAGGGCGGCCAGCGCGATCCGGTGCAGCCCGTCAATGATCCGGCCGTCCTCGTCCAGCAGCACCGGCTGCGAGTCATCCAGGCCGTTTTGGCGGACGTTCTCCATCAGGTCATGAAAATAATCCAGCCGTCTTCCGGAGGTTTCCGGGGAAGAGAACAGCGACAGCGCCTTTAAATAAACCTCTCCGCCGCTGCTTCCGGCCGTTTCCGCCGCCAGGGCGCGGACGGCGATCCAGTAATGTTCCGGGTTCTGCCGGGCAAGGATTTCCCGTACCGGGATTTTTTTATCTTCAACAGGAGCCCCGTACAGCAGGTCAAACAGCTGCGGATAAATCCAGATGCCTTCCAGGCCGTACCGGGACAGCTCCGTTTCCACTTCCGAAAGGATCGAACCGTGCACCGCGATGCACAGCAGGCTGTCCTCCCGGTTTTTTTCATATTCCGAAACGGAAACCACCGGGCAGCCCCGGAATGTCTTCCCCGGCTTCGGCCGTGTTTCCACAAAAACCGAAACCCGGCGGGCAAGCCCGGCCTCTTCCAGCGCGAGGAAAAAGACCCCGGCCGCGTATCCGGTACCGAAAACGGCAATGCTTTTCTGTTTTTCCAGCAGCTTTTTCAGATCCATCGGTGAACTCTTCATTTCGTTTTTTCTTTTCCGTCCGAAAGCAGGACAAGCCGGCTGACCGGATGGGTCTTCCGTTCCGCTTCAGGAGGAAGCGTAAGGTAATCCCCGAACTTGAAGGTCAGGTAGGCTTTCGCGCTTCGGATCCCGGAAAACCATTCGTTTTCAAACCGGTACTGCCGCCGTTTTTCATACCACTTTCTGCGGTATCCCCGGGCATTATTCGGCGTGGGGAACATCAGGATCCGCACCCAGGAAGAATTCCGGTGCCGCTGCATCCGGCGGACCAGGCCGTGATAAGCACAGAGGATCTTCTCCTCGGGCACCCGGTCCATCAGGCGGTAGAGAAGCCTTTTACCGGGATTTTTGTCCGCTTTTTTCCCGACCCGCGCCCAGAGGAATTTCCGGATGAGGAAGCATTCCCGGTCCACGGCTGCCCGCAGCAGCGCATTTTCGGGAACCGGATCCATCGGGAAAATGTCGATGAAAATCCCCTGGAAATAGGGCATGTCCTCCTGGAATTCCCGCAGGAACTCCGTTCCTTTTCGCCGCAGTTTTCCGTATCCCCAACGGTATCCCTTCGCGCAGCGGTCGTCCTGGAAAACAAAGCGTTCCGGGTCCAGCTCCGTTTCGCAGATCCGGCGGAACCGCTCGTAATCCGGTCTCAGCATCGCCACGTCCGCGTCGTCATCCCAGGGAATGAAGCCCTGATGGCGCACCGCTCCCAGAAGCGTTCCGGCGATGATTACATAGGGGATTCCGTGCCGGTCACAGATCCGGCGGGTTTCGACCAGCAGTTCCAGCTCCGTCCGCTGGACTTCCCGTAATTGTTCCGGTGTCAGATCAATCATACTATTCTTTCCGGCTCCAGTATTCTGTCTTCCCCGGCCCCGAACCGGAGAAACTCCAGGCCGCCGTCCTTCCGGACGCGCAGCACATCCCAAAGGTCCTGCGTCCGCTCCCCTTCTTCCCGTTCAAAGCAGACCGACCCGGCCGGCTTTTTTTCCGGAAAGCTTTCCAGCTTCCCGCATCCGACGGACACCACCGGGAAGGAAAGGCTCCGGTCGGTCTGGTCCGCATGGTTGTGGCCGTGGATAAAGGCCAGGAGGGTTCCCCTCTTCTGCTGGAACGTTTCCAGGATGCGGACCGTTTTTTCGCTTCCGCGGATTCCCTGGCTCCAGACGTGCATCCGGGGCAGCAGGGGCACATGGGAGAAAACCAGCACCCGGTACTCTTCCGGCGTCCTCTTCAGCGTCCGGGACAGCCAGCGGATAACTTCCGGCGCGAAGCCGTATCGTTTTTCTCTTTCCTCAAACTGCGGATTAAAGGAAGCCAGGAAGATCATCCGCAGCTTTGCCGCGGGAAGATCCTCGTAATAATACGGTTTTTTCCGGCCCATCAGAAGCTTCGCGGCTTCGGACGCGCGGATCGGATCCGGATTGCCTCTGAAATAATTGGTATCATGGTTTCCGATGCACAGGTAAACCGGCGCGCCGGTTTTTTTCAGATCCCAAAGGACCCTCCTGGAAAAATCCAGGGTGGCGGGCCAGGGAAGCATCCCGTCGGTCAGGTCTCCCAGATGGATGACGGCATCGGGCGGGCATCTTCCCGCAAGGGCCCGGACGTTTTTTCCGGTTTCCTCCCAGATCCCGTTAACCGTATAATGCGTATCCGCCAGAAGGAACAGCAGCGCTTCTTCCGGCGTCCTGTCCCGGCCGATCCTTTTGCTCATCCGCAGGATCTCTTCCCGGAAGCAGGGGCGGATTCCGGCCTCTTTTTCCCCCGTTCCCCGGGGATATTCCAGAACAAAGGACGTTCGTCCGATATTCCCATGCACTCGGGGGGCGGTGTCCGGAACCGGCTTTTCGTTGTTGTCCGGAGCGGACAGCACAGCCTGCTTTTCTGATGGAAGGATCGAACTGCTTCCGGCCGCTTCCGGCCCGTTTTCCGCGCTTTCCCGGCACACCAGCCCGGCGGAGGATTCCGGCCCCGGCAGATGCGCCTCCAGACGGATAAAACCGTCTTTTTCCATCACCTTCGGTTCCCCGTTCCACTCCTGCAGGGAGTGTTCGGGATCAAACGTCATCCAGCAGGATTCCGGCGAATAGCTGTAGGTCCGGATCCACTGCTCCGGCCTTTTCATATCATAAAACCAGAGGCGTGCCGGAACCGCCGGCCCCACCTGATACAGCCGGGACCCGGCCTTCACCCGGAGAGGCTCGCCGTTTGTAAGGATTCCGGCGCTGCAGCCTTTCAGTCTTCCGTCCTGCTCACGGACGCAGAGGCCGGATGTCGTCTCCGGCTCCCGGCGAGCGCCTTCCGGCACAAGCCGTCCCGCATAGATCTCCGGGAAATTGGTGAAGACGTCCGTCACCCCCTGTTCCCGGGCCTTTTTCAGATCCAGCGTCTCCCGTCTTCCCGTCTCCCCGAAAAAAGGTTCCATGCCTGCTGTCCAGGCGCGGACCGGCCGGCAGGTGAAAGCTCTTGCCGGCACTGTGTCGATTTTCTGTATATGGGCATGAACCCCGTCCGCATGATATTGTTCCGCCAGCGCCAGACCCTCGGAAAAGAGCGGAGCCAGGATGGCCGTCTGCGCGGAAGGATCCCGCTTTTTTATCAGGCCAACGGATTCCGGCAAAAAAGAGGAATAGACCACCTGGTCTTCCAGGCCGAACTCCCGGACCGTTCCCAGGATTCTCTCCTCCAT
>CADBNG010000251.1 GCA_902795985.1 uncultured Lachnospiraceae bacterium | reverse complement strand
TTTTCCGGAATCGTAAGATTGCCGGTCAGCGCCTTGCAGCCGGAAAAAGCATATTGGCCGATGGAGGTCAGGTTTTTGCCGAGTGTCAGAGTACCGTCAAAGCCGCAGCCGGCAAAGGCGGATTCGCCGATGGCCTCCACCGTATCCGGAATGGACAGATCACCGGTAAAGGCTTCGCAGTAACTGAAGCAGTTGTAGGGAATCTCCGTGAGCCCCTTCGGAAGACGCAGATTACCGGTGAAACCGCATTGCGCAAAACAGTAAGTGCCGACGGAAGTTAACGAATCCGGAAGAATAAGGTCGCCCGTCAGCTTTTCACACTGATAAAAGGCGCTTTTTCCGAGAGTATTCAGCCCGTCCGGCAGGTTCAGCGGACCGACGGCAGAGGAACATTCTTCGAAGCACTCGTCGCCGATGGTTTTCAGGTTTTTCGAAAGCCGAATCCCGGTGATTCCGGTGCATCGGTCAAAGGTATAGTTTCCCAGCGTTTCCACGGAGTCCGGCAGAACGAGGTCTCCTTTAATATCAGAACAGCCGTAGAACGCGAAATCGCCGATTTCCTTCAGAGTGGAAGGCAGCTCGAGGGTGCAGGAAAGATTATGGTTGGAATAGAAAGCCTCCCTGTCAATCGAGGTGACCCCTTCGGAGATAACAAGCTTTCGGATGTCATAATCGCTCCACATAAAGCGGTCTTCCGTGACCATTTCCCCGGTTCCCTCGATGGTCAGGGTTTTTGTCTTATAGTCATAGACCCAGGTGAGATTTTCACCGCAGGATCCGCCGCCGGATTCCGTAATCGGCGGTTTTCCGGCCGGGCTGAAGCCGGACGGGGCACACCCGATCAGAAGATATGCCATAGAACAGAGGATAAGGGTGACGAAAACGCGTTTCATTCTCATGTTCTCCTTTCCGGGCAGATACCCGTTTGGAACAGCAATGCCGGAAAAAGCGCCGGCAGAAGGAACAGGAAAGACCGGTTGAAAGGCGCATGGCCTTCATTCCGTTTTGTCGCGGAGTTATCATTATTATTATATCATATCCAAAGCCAGGGGCAAAAGAAAACCGCCGCAGCCAGGGCTGCAGCGGTATGTGGAAGCAGAAATGATCAAAATCTTATGCCTTGAACAGTCCGTGAAGATTGCAGTATTCGTAAACGGCAAGCACCTCATCGCCTTCCAGAAGGGCGAACTGCGCTTTCGGCGCGTCGCCGGGCTTTAAGGCCGCTCTCTGGTTGCCGCGCCTGGTCTGGATCGCGATCCACTGGATATAATGCTCGTCCAGCATCGGATGCTCCACGCTGCCGACCGTAACATTGACGATGTTTCCGTCAACGGACCAGACCGGAACGTGCTTTTCCAGCGCTCCGTCGGACGTTCCCGGAATGATCTCTTCCATCGGTTCGCCGCAGCATTTTACCGGGCAGGGACGGTCTTCAACCATGGCAACAATCTGGCCGCAGTGGGCGCATTTATAGAATTTCATGTCCATTATTATTCCTCCTGAGAAAGCAACAGTCCGCGATTGATAACAACAGGTTATGGCAGAAGGACAGGTCTCCGCTGCCATCCTGTGACAGGAGTCATCTCCTCGCTGCCAACCCTATACTACCAGAAGAACTGTTGCTTTTGCAACTGCAGTTGTCGACGAAAGACCCGGGCTTTTTGCCCCGGATCAAGGGGACTGTCCCCTTGATCCGTTGGGGATCCGTTGGGGACAGTCCCCTTCGCCCCCCTGCTCCGTCCCTTTCGGTGATGTCCTGTGATCACAGGACATCACGTGCTGCAGACAACATCCGGGGCACTTACCCTGGATGTCGTCTTACCGCCAGCGAAAAGTTTTTTGATTTCATTTTACTGAGTTGTAATTCATGCATTACAGAGTTTTTTTCTAAAAATCAATAACCCCTCTGTTCGGCCGCGAAAACGGATTGCATTTATCTCAGCCCGCTTCGATATTTTACAGATCTTTTTTCTGATAAATGACAATCCCTCTGTATACAAGAGACCCAAATGGCATTTTCATAAGAGAAAGACGAGACAAAAAACAGAGGGTTTATCCATAATATCAGAAAACCTCTGTTGGATTTGGTGTCAGCCCAAACGGGAACGGCAATAGTTGAGACGGATTACAGAGGTTTCGTTGCATTTTTCAAAAAGATCTGCACAGAGCCATTTATGAGTAAGAAAGAGAAGATGCCGCCGCAAAAGCGGCGAACCGGGTCGTTGAAAGAAGAAGGGTCACACCGCTGCCTTTCTTTAAAAGAACAGCCGGTAAGCGGATCAAGATTTACAGTAATTATTATTTATTCGTTCAGGCATTCTTTTAACGATTTCACCCTTCTCCCAGAACCTCCTTCGCCCATTCTTTCAGATCTTCCAGCGTATGGATCGGATAGGTGACGATGGCGGAAGCCCCGGTACCGTCGGCATTGTCTGTATAGGCGTAGATCTTATTGTTTTCCTCATCAATGCTGTAGATGCTGGCGATCTCCGCCTTCGGGGTCCAGCTTTCGGTGTCCATGAATACGGCGTTGTAAACATGGGATGCGTATCCTTCGTAGATGAACATCGTCTTTTCGTCGGCTGACAGATCGGCACGGATATCGTTGTCGAAATCGTTCAGGTTGTCGCGGAAGATGTCAATAACACCCCGGTAGAGGGTGAGGTCGCTTTCATGGTTTCCGACTGCCCCGAAATTATCGTAAACAGATTTCATATTCGTAATACTCAGCCTTCCGGCGGAAGAGAGCATGAGCAGCTGCTGGTCGCCTTCCGCAAAGCACATGGCGAGGGCTTCGTTCTGGGAGGCATACTTTCCGGTGTCGGTGTCATACAGTGTGTTTTTCTGGTAGTTATCGCCTCTGAAAGTTATCGTCTGCATTTCACCGTTTTCGTAAAGGATTGCGGCAACGGGGAGTTCTGTTCCGAGGGCAATAAGGCAGGAAACGTTATTCGGGTAGGTACGTTTGATATCATAAACCTTATCATTGATGTAATCCGCAAAATGGAAGTCCTTGTCATTCCCCTCTTCATTCCAGTCGTCCCCGCACAGGGCAAGAAGGCCGTTTTCGCCGATCACCGTAAGGGGAATATCGTTATCGGTAACGTCCAGTAAAAACGCCGGGCCCTGAGAGAGGGTATTAATCCAGAACGGATAAGCCATCATAATGCCGAAATAATTTTCTTTGGTCTCATCCGGAACAGGCAGGTAGAACATACCGGCGGTTACGATATCGTTGTTCTGATTCCGCTTGTTGATATAGATATTGCTGTCGTGCATGTCCGTAAAGTTCTCAGGCGCCGTTACAAAGGAGGTTACACTTCCGTCCAGCGTATTATACAGACGGTTCGCCTGAAGAAAATGCGTTGCGTCCGTAAGATAGGGAGCCTGGATGCCCTGGCTGAAGTTTTCCGACATTTCGGCAGTCTTCAGGATTTCTCCGGTTTTCCGGTTGAAGGTCAGGACAGTCGTATGATTTAAAAACAGCATGGCGGTATCGGTATCCGGCAGCAGGCCGATCATGGCCAGATCACCGTCGATCTCCAGCTCTCCGGATGATGTCTGCAGCATCTGCGTTTCGGGATCCGACCGGTAGCTCAGCAAAAGGAGCTGGTTCCGGGACCCGTACTGCACGATCAGGCTGGCTCCGTCGGCCTTGTTCGCGACAATGCCGCCATTTATTGATGCATGGCAGCTGATATCGTCCTGATCGATATAGAACTGCTGCAGGGAATCCAGGGCATAGTCCTCATCGGTGCTCAGATCCAGGCGCAGGACGGAACCTCTTTCGGTCACGACCTGCAGGACTTCCTCTTCCATATCGAGCCACTCCGCGCTGATGATGTTGCTGTCCGTGTTGTAGTTCCGGTCCGTTGACATGGTAATGTTGTTGCAGATCAGGATGTTTTTATCTGTGAAAAAGACCATATGATTATCCGATGCAAGCATGGGGACGGTCTGTCCGATTTCTTCCTCGACATCATTAAGGGAGAGCGTATCGGAACCGAAATAGAAGCCCTGTTCCGCCGAGGCGTACTGATAGCCGCCTTCCTTGAGATGAAGGGCATGGATGACCATTTTTTCCCGATCCACGTTGTTCTGAACGACATAAATATCTTCCGCTGTATCACTGATCATCGCGCCGAAGAAAATATCGAAGGGAATGCGCCTGCTTTGGGTGCTGTTGATCGGATAAGCGGAGAGGTCGATAGTCCCGGAGTTCAGATCGATCGCGAAAAGGGTCTCCTGCACCTCCTTCGCATCAGCGGCCTTTTCCGTATAGGGAAGGACGCAGACAAACCGGCTGTTATCCCCGGAGAAATCCGCCGCAAAATAATTCTTCCTGTAGTCCTTGTTCAGACTGGAAAAGCCCTTGTCCTCGCCCGGAAGTTCCAGGCGCAGTTTTTCTTCACCCGTCTTTGTGTCGAAAAGAACGGCGTAGACCGGGCGGAAAAGGCTGGTATCCGGTTGATCGGAGGTGTCGGACGGAAGGGCAGGGCCTTCTTCGCCGGCTTTGGTATCCAGAACGGCAAACAGGGATCCGTCATCGGAGATGCACTGGAAATAGTTTTCGGAGTCCTGCTCATAGGACCATAAAACAGAGCCGTCCTTTATGGACAGGCAAAGCAGCCGGCGGGCCGTTTTGATCAGCACGCTGCCCTCCGGACCGGCGGTGTAGATCTCCGCGAGGGGGTCTTTTACCAGATATTCCCAGTTCAAAGTATAAGCGGAAAGATCCAGGCAGCGGACCGTTCCGACGTGATCGAGCAGCAGGGCATAACGGTTGTCATCCGTAACCCGGACCTGCGTGATGTTGGTCGTCTGTTCATAGATGAGCCGGGGCTGGAGCTGGCCGCACTTATAAGCGCCAAGGGCATCGGCAAGGAGCTTTTCAGCCCGGTGGTCGTAAATCTTCGGGTCGTTGCTGTCCAGGGCGGCCAGGGCGTCCTGCAGCGCGCCGTTGACATCAAAACGTTCCAGTTTGCTGATGCCGGAGTCTACCAGAACAGTGGAGAGCTGGGACTGCAGCTCGGTGTTCTGTTCTTCAATCTTGTCCTTTTGTTCGGTGATCTTGTCGTTTTTTTCGGTCAGCTCATTGTTTTGAGCGGTGATCAGGTCATTCTGCGCGGCAATCTGGGCGTTGCGGTTCAGGACGACGCCGAGGAAAACGGCCATGACAGCCACGGCAGCGCCGGCGGCGGTCAGGAGACGGTTTGTTCTGGCCCGTCGTTCCCTCTGCCAGAGCGCGTCGAAAGGACAGCCGATCATGGCAGCGCAGAGGCGGGTCGATTCCTTTTTGAAGACTTTTTTGTTGATGGTGTGGTTTTCGCCGGCGATGTTGGCGGCGAGGGGTTCCCAGTCCTTTATGAT
>CADBNG010000250.1 GCA_902795985.1 uncultured Lachnospiraceae bacterium | reverse complement strand
GCCAGATGCTCCATCAGAAAATAGGCCGCAATGATCCCGATGGCGGTCATGACTCCGTATGTATGGACCGTAAACGGCCCAATGGAAAACAAATCGTTATACATCCGTTTGCTTCAGTCCTCTTCTGCGGCTTTATTTGGCTGCCGTTTTATAGGTTTCCTTATCCGTAATGGTGATGTCGGACCAGGCTTTGTCGACCGTAATCTCTGCCGCGTCCTGCCAGGACTGGACCAGCTCGTCGTAATGGGCGTTTTCCCGATCGGCAATAATGGTATCTTTTTCCGTTTCGGTAGCGTCTTCATCAAAGACCGCTTCCATTCTCACAATAAAGTATCCGGAGTCGGTCTCGATGACACCGTCGTACCATTCGCCGTCTTTCAGCGTTCTGGCCGCCTCCAGCACTTCCGCGGCAGGAGCTTCATCGTCATCTCCGAAGGAAACCTTGTTAACCGTAATGTTTTCATTCACATCGGCGGCAAGGTGCGTCAGATTATGCTGTTCCGTTTCAATACGTTCGGAAAGAGTCATCTCTTCGGCGGCAGGGGCTTCTTCCGTCTCCGTGTCAGCCTCTTCATCCGCCGCGTCCGCATCGTCTGTATGCTCATCCGGGACGTCTAAATCAGCCGTCTTCGCGGTTTCCAGGAGGCTTTCCATCCAGCCTTTGGCTTCCGCGGCATACTCTTCTTCCGTACCTTCATATCCATCGGGCAGTGATGAGGTAGTGATTCTCGCATAGATTGCTGTGGACTGAGCCGCTTCTTCGTCCGTCACATTCCGGTCCGTATCCGCAATCATAAGATCCCGCATCTTCGACTGGTGATTGAACAGGGATAAGAGGTTTTCAACGGACGCCTGATCCGCGCCGATCCAGTTTGCCACCGAGCCGTTGTCCGCTATGAATTTCGCGGCTGCCTCGCTGATCGCTGCCTGATCTTCCGCGGAAAGCGTATAACCATAATCACCGGCGTGCTGACGAACCAGCATCATTTTGATGAGGTCGTTCTGCATTTCATCTTTAATATATTGGCCGTAGGTCTGAGCGGGGGTTTCACCGTCTTCCGATGCCTGTGTATAGTCGGTATCCCAATACGCCGCGCCTTCCTGAATAATGCCGTAAGCCTGCATAATCGCATAGCTTGCCGCCTGTTCATAACGGGCATAGGTGTTCGCCGCTCCGAGCGAAAGGGTTTCGCCGTTTACCGTAATGGCGGATTTGGATCCGTCCGTCTTCCCGCAGCCGGCCAGCATCATAACGGCCATCGCCGCTGCCAGGGCCAGAACTGCGCACTTTTTAAATCTGTAAAACATTTTATCCTCCGGATATGCTTTTATCGTTTTGACATATCTTTTGAATTATATACCCTTTTTCCGGGGTGAACAACAGGAATTTTTTGAAACCTTTGTGAACCTGTGTCATTTCTTTGAGCCTGTTTCTGCCCGGAAACAAAAAAAGTTGTTTTTTGATGTTGACAAAGTGGTATTACGGGTGTAATATCATCGTGTTGCTGTTGCAGCACGCGCGAGTGGCTCAGGGGTGGAGTACGACCTTGCCAAGGTCGGGGTCGCGGGTTCGAATCCCGTCTCGCGCTTTTTTCTTTTCCCTGAATCTCAATCTGTTTCCCGGTCTCCTGCCTGCGCAGAACCGGGATTTTTTCTGTCATCATACGGTTTGAAGCATTTTCTTTCCTTTTTATCCCGTAATCCCATTTTACAGCATTGAAGCATTTGGTTTCGGATACTGTTTTCCACATAAAAAGCGGACGCCGAAGCATCCGCTTTTTATCGAATTTATTTTGCATAGTCCGTTACCCGGCTTTCGCGGATAACGCTGACTTTGATCTGTCCGGGATATTCCATCTCGTCCTCGATCTGTTTGGAGATGTCCCGAGCCATCAGAACCATGTCCGCATCGTTAATCTGTTCCGGAATAACCATAATGCGAACTTCCCGGCCCGCCTGAACAGCATAGGATTTCTCCACACCCTTATACGAATTGGTGATTTCTTCCAGCTGGGTGAGTCTGTTGGTATATGTCTCCAGCGTCTCACGCCGCGCACCCGGCCGGGCCGCCGAAATGGCGTCCGCCGCCTGAACGATGCAGGCAATGAGCGTTTGCGGATCCACATCTCCGTGATGTGCTTCTACAGCATTGATCACAACGTTGGATTCCTTATACTTCTTGCACAGATCGGCACCGATCTGAATATGGGATCCTTCCACTTCGTGATCAATGGATTTTCCTATGTCATGAAGCAGTCCGGCGCGCTTCGCCACGCGAACGTCCAGACCGATCTCAGCAGCCAGAAGCCCGGACAGCTGAGCCACTTCTATAGAATGCTTTAATGCGTTCTGACCATAGCTGAAACGGTATTTCATGCGGCCGAGAAGCTTGATCAGCTCCGGATGAATTCCATGCACGCCGACTTCCAGCGCCGCGGACTCACCGGTCTCCCTTATGATCGTTTCCACTTCGGCTTTGGCCTTTTCCACCGTCTCTTCTATTCTTGCCGGATGAATTCGTCCGTCAACGATCAGTTTTTCCAACGCGATCCTGGCCACCTCACGGCGGACCGGATCAAAAGATGAAAGGACGACGGCTTCCGGTGTATCGTCTATAATCAGATCGACGCCCGTCAGCGTCTCAAGTGTACGGATGTTGCGCCCCTCACGGCCGATGATGCGGCCTTTCATTTCGTCCCCGGGAAGCTGGACAACAGAGATCGTGGACTCCGCCACATGGTCGACCGCGCATTTCTGGATCGCCGTTACGACATAATCCTTCGCCTTGCGGCTCGCTTCCTCTCTTGCCTGGCTTTCAAGTTCTCTGTAAAGTTTAGCAGTATCAGTCCTTACTTCATCTTCAACAGATCTCAGAAGAAAATCTTTTGCCTGTTCGGAGGTCAGCCCGGAAATACTTTCCAGCTGTCTGATCTCCTGCTCGTGCATCTCACCGACTCGTTTTTCTTTCTTTTGAATCTCTTTTTCCCTGTTGTTGAGCTCGTGTTCCCTGCGTTCCAGTGCTTCCGCCTTCTTGTCCACCGATTCCTCTTTGGACAGGACGCGTCTTTCGTACTTCTGCAGTTCGTTTCTGCGTTCGCGGTTCTCGCGTTCCTGCTCGTTTTTGAGCTTCAGGTTTTCTTCCTTCGCCTCGAGCAGCGCTTCCCGCTTTTTGGATTCCGCGGTTTTGATCGCGTCATCCACAATCGTCCGTGCCTTCGCTTCCGCCGTACCGATAGTCTCGGCATCTTTCGCTTCCTTCCGGGCAACGGCCATCTTGCTTGATACAGGAACTGCAATAAGTGCGGTAACCAAAACTGCAACAAGCGCAACAATAACCATTGTTACATTCATTACAGGAGTTCCTCCTTATAAAAATATTCAATTATCATTGTGCAAAATAATTCCTAACTATTCTATAGGTATTTAATCCTTTTGTCAACCGCCTGCTGTTCACGAATCGGCTTCCTCATCCGCCTGGTAATTCTTCAGCGCCCGGCTGATTCCGGACGCGGAAAACCCTCTCCGGGCAAGAAAACCGTAGAGACGGCGATACTCTTTTTCATCAAGCCGGTGCGGAATACCGGCCTTCTTCCGAATCAGCTCCGGAAGGGAATGATCTTCTTCCGGCAGCGTTTCAAGGGCGTACTCCAGATCTTCATCCGGTACGCCCTTTGCCCTTAACTCGGAGCGGATCGCCGCACGGCCTTTCTGACTGCCGCGCGAAGATACGTAACGAAGCGCATATTCCCGGTCGTTCACGTAGCCGTAATGGCGGACATACGCCAGAGCATCCTCGCATTCTTCCGGAGAATAGCCTCTTTCCTCCAGTTTTGTATACAGTTCTTTTTCTGTCCGTGTGCGGTACAGAAGAAGATCCAGCGCCTTTTGCCTCGCGCTGACCTCTTCCGTCCTTCCGGAATGCTTATTCTTCATTTTCGGCAGGTTCTTCCGGTACGGCCGTTCCGTGGATCGGAGCGAAGCCGAACGCGATCCGGACCTTGTCTTCGATTTCATTGCAGACTTCCGGATTGGAAATAAGATACTGCTTCGCGTTTTCACGGCCCTGCCCGATTTTTTCACCCTGATAGGAGAACCAGGCGCCGCTCTTCTGCGCGATGTCCTTTTTGACCGCGAGGTCCAGGATATCTCCTTCCCTGGAGATTCCTTTTCCGTAGATAATGTCGAATTCCGCCTCTTTGAACGGCGGGGCGACCTTATTCTTTACCACTTTTACTCTTGCGCGGTTTCCGATGGGTTCGCCGCCCTGCTTCAGCTGTTCGATCCTGCGGACGTCCAGACGGACAGAGGAATAGAACTTCAGGGCGCGCCCGCCGGTGGTCGTTTCGGAAGAACCGTAAAAGACGCCGACTTTGTCGCGAAGCTGGTTGATGAACACCACAATGCAGTTCGTCTTGCTGATCGCCGCGGTCAGCTTACGGCAGGCCTGGGACATCATGCGCGCCTGCAGGCCCACATGGGAGTCGCCCATTTCCCCTTCGATTTCCGTTCTCGGAACCAGCGCGGCAACGGAATCGACGATGATGATATCCACCGCTCCGGAACGGACCATCGTTTCCGTGATTTCCAGCGCCTGTTCGCCGTTATCCGGCTGCGCGATATACAGTTCGTCAATATCCACCCCGATGTTGCGGGCGTAAACCGGATCCAGCGCATGCTCCGCGTCGATGAATCCGGCGATTCCGCCGGCTTTCTGCACTTCGGCCACCATATGCAGCGCAACCGTCGTTTTACCGGAAGATTCCGGCCCGTAGATCTCGATAATACGGCCTTTCGGAACGCCGCCGAGGCCAAGGGCAATATCCAGGCTCAGGGACCCGGTGGATACCGCTTCCACGCCCATGCTGACGTTTTCACCCAGACGCATGACAGCGCCTTTGCCGAATTGTTTCTCAATCTGACCGAGCGCCGCTTCCAGCGCCTGTTTTTTCTCGTCTTTCGATGCCATGTTGCAAATCTCCTGTCTTAATAAGAGTCCAGTCATTAAAACCATGAAACGGGGAATCCGCAGAGAATTCTGCTTTACGAATTATCTGCAGTTTATCACAGAATTATTCTTCCGTCAACCGGTCATACAGCGCCTGGTACTTCTTGGCGGAAGCATTCCACGAATAATCCATATTCATGGCTCTTTCGGTGATTTTATTCCAGTCCCGTTTATAGTCGTAAAAGATCCTTTCGGCATAACGGATCGTTCCCAGCATCTCATGGGCATTATAATTGGCAAAGGAAAAGCCGGTGCCGGTATGCTCATATTCGTTGTAGGCCTGAACCGTATCCCGAAGGCCCCCGGTCTCCCGGACGATGGGCACCGCGCCGTAACGCATGGCCATCAGCTGGCTGAGTCCGCAGGGTTCAAAAAGAGAAGGCATCAGGAATGCATCCGACGCAGCGTAAATCCGGTGCGACAGGTCTTCGGAATACATCGCGTTCGCGGATACCTTGCCCGGGTACTTCCAGGCATAATGCCGGAACATGCTTTCATAACGTTCTTCCCCTGTACCGAGGATCACCAGCTGAATCGCATCCGAGCAGAGTTCATCCATCATGTAGGCAATCAGGTCAATCCCCTTCTGATCCGTCAGGCGTGAAATCACGCCGATCATCATCGCTTTGGGATTTTTATCCAGTCCCAGTTCTGTCTGAAGGACTCTCTTGTTCTTCCCCTTTTTCTTACGGAAATCCTCCACGCTGTAATTCTGGGCAATTCTTTTGTCCGTCGCGGGATCGAAGACGTCATAATCAATTCCGTTGACGATGCCGGCAAGATGATCCGTCCGGCTGCAGAGAATTCCGTCCAGCCCTTCCCCGAAAAACGGGGTTCGGATCTCTTTCGCGTAGGTCTCGCTGACCGTTGTGACGTAATCCGCGCAGGCAATCCCGCCTTTCAGAAAACCGGCTTTGTCATAGAATCCCATGCATTCATCCGAGAAATAGGAATCCTCCAGCCCGGTAATCAGGCGGACGTATTCCTTATCCCACATGCCCTGGAACCGGAGGTTATGGATCGTCAGGATGGTTTTAACTCCGCTGTAAAACGGGTTGGATTTCGAAAGGGTGCGGATATAGGGAGGAATCAGCCCGGTCTGCCAGTCATGGCAGTGAATGATATCCGGAGCAAAATCCAGAACCGGAAGCGCCGAAAGGACCGCCTTGCAGAAGAAAGCGAAGCGGTCGATATCCCCCGGTTCTCCCTGGTAGGGAATGTCCCCGTCGAAGCTGCCCTCCGAAGCAATAAAGTAATGCCGGACACCGCCCCGGACCAGTTCATAGATCTCCGCTTCTTTCCGGCAGCCGAAAAGGTCCACCTCATAGGACGCGGTTTTTTTCATCCCTTTTTTTAATTTACTGTCAATAAAGCTGTAATACGGCAGAATCACGCGGACGTCTGTTTCCGGACCGCTGATGTATTTTGGCAGGGAGGCGATCACGTCTCCCAGTCCGCCCGTTTTTACAAAAGGCGCGCATTCCGATGCGGCGAACAGTATTTTTCTCATATTTTATCTCCGTTCTGACTGGTGTCGTATTCTTCGATACATTGTTTTGCGACCGATGCGTCGGAGGCATAGGGAACGTTCCTTCCGCCGACTTTCTGAGCTGTCTCGCAGCCTTTTCCCAGAAGCATAAGGACGGTTTCCTCCCGGATCCCGGCAAAAGCGGTTCGAATGGCTTCCACGCGGTCGGGAATGATCCGGTATTCACAGTCTTTTACCGATTCCGCGATCTCCCGGCAGATATCCGAAACCTCCTCCGGCCCCGGATCATCCGCGGTAAGAATAATGAAATCGCTTAACGCGGAAACCGCTTCCGCCATTCCTTTCCGCCGGTTCAGGGCCTTCCCTCCGGGGCACCCGAATACCGAGACGATCTTCCGGTCCGGCCAGGTATCTTTCGCCGCGCGGATCACATGATCGCAGCTCACCGCGTTATGGGCATAATCGACAATCACCCGGATTTTGCCGTCCTTTGTGGAGTATTCCTCTCCGCGCCCGGGAATGGACACTTCGCGGACCGCTTCTTTGATCGTTTCAAGAGGAACTCCGAGAATCCGGCATGCCGCGATGGCGGCCGCCGCGTTTTCCACGTTGTACCGGCCCCTCATGCCCAGGACAAAAGGAACGGTTTCTCCCCCGGTCCGGATCCGAAAAGCGGTGCTGCCATCCTGCTCTTCCATGCCGGTGATGCTGTAATCCGCTTCTTCAGAAACCCCGAAGGTGTGAATTTCAGCATTCTTCGCAGCCTCGCGCATCTGTTCGGAGTATTCTCCCTGATCCGGAAAAACCGCATGACGGCTTTGAGAGAACAGTTTCATCTTCGAGCCGTAATAATCCTCCAGATCCGGATGTTCGATGGGACTGATGTGGTCCGGAGAAAGGTTTAAAAGGATGCCGATGTCGAAGGTCATCCCGGCGACCCTTCCGTATTTCAGACCCTGGCTGGACACTTCCATCACCATGGCGCCGGCACCGTTCTGCCAGGCTTCCCGGCGAAACCGGTATCCGTCCAGAATTTCCGGGGTCGTATTGACCGAAGGAAAGGACCGGACGCCGTTGAACATTTCAATCGAAGTCAGGATCGCTGCCGGCCCTGCTCCGGTATGCTCCGCGTGGCAGTCCAGAATCTTCCTGATCAGATACGCCGTGCTGGTCTTTCCTTTTGTCCCGGTGATGCCGATCAGCGGCATTTCACCCTCCGGAACCGGATAGAATGCCCCGGCAAGCTTTTCCATCGCCTTGCGGATGTCCGTAACAAGGATCAGGGGCAGGCCGGCCACATCGTAATCCTTTTCCGAAACCGCGGCGGCCGCGCCTTTTCGGACGGCTTCTTCCAGGTATTCTTTTTTAAACGCGGATCCTTTGCAGACAAAAAGCGCCCCTTCCGCTGTTTCCTTGGAATTGCAGGTCACGGAAAGGAGGCGAATATCCCCGTAAGGCAAACCGCGGCAGGAATCCAGAACCCCGCAGTCATCAAGAAGGGAAATAATCTCCCGCAGCTCGAGCATCTTTCGTTGTTTCTCCGTATTTAAAGGGTACGAACGGGAGCATCGGAGCCGGCATCATAAAGCCTGTACTCCCGTATTCTCGTATAATACTAAATCTGGTGTCAAATTGCAATCTGCTCGGGTTTTTTTTCATAAATATTGTTCAATTTTCCGGAAGTCCGTGATATACTCTCAATGCGTTGCGTAAACCAGTACAGGAGGGATATTATGGCAAACATTTCACTCAATCCTGATCCCGAGATTGTAAAGACCGTCCGGGAAGGACTTAAGAACACCGGAGGCTATTGTCCGTGCCGGCTCGAACGCATCGAAGACAACAAATGCATGTGCAGGGAATTCCGGGATCAGATCGCGGATCCGGACTTCGAAGGCTACTGCCACTGCATGCTGTACTACAAGGCAAAAGAATAATCAGGAGGAATACCCATGGCAGAAACAGTTGTAAAAAGCTCTACGTTTGATGCGGAAGTGATGAAATCGGAAATCCCCGTACTCGTCGATTTCTGGGCATCCTGGTGCGGTCCCTGCAAAATGATGAATCCCGTGATCGCGCAGATCGCGGAGGAAAACGAAGGGAAGATCAAGGTCTGCAAAGTCAACGTGGACGAAAATCCGGATCTTGCCGCCCGTTTTTCCATTTTCAGCATCCCCACCGTGATCGCTTTTGACAACGGCGCGGAGAAAAACCGCCAGGTCGGTTTCACCGATAAAGCGAACATCCTGGCTCTTTTTGGCTGAGCAGGGAATCAATAACAATTTCGTAATTACTATTATTACGGAAATAATTATACCGAACTGACCGTTTTACCGGCTGTTTTCCTTTATTTTGACTTGAAACGGTACGGTGGATGTGACATAATATTTTTTATGTTAACAGGCATTTCGCGCTTGTATATTTGCAACCTAAACATGAGTAAGGGAGATTGAAAAATGAACGTATTTATGATTTGCGGCATTGCTGCCGGCGTCATTGCTCTGATCTACGCCCTCTGTCTCGCGAAGATAGTCGGAGGTCAGGACGCCGGAAACAGCAGAATGAAGGAGATTGCTTCCGCTATCGCTGAAGGGGCAAGAGCCTTTCTGTTCGCGGAGTACAAGATTCTGATCATTTTCGTAATCGTACTCTTTGTGATCATCGGGCTTGCGATCAGCTGGGTAACCGCGATCTGCTTCGTCGTCGGTGCCTTCTTCTCGGTTCTGGCCGGATACTTCGGCATGACAGTTGCCACAAAGGCAAATGTCCGTACCGCAGCTGCCGCCCAGACAAAGGGTATGCCCGGCGCTCTGAACGTAGCATTCAAGGGCGGCGCCGTTATGGGTATGTGTGTTGCCGGTCTTGGCTGCCTGGGTGTCAGCCTGATCTATTTCATCACCGGAAACGTGGACGTTATGTTCGGTTTCTCGCTGGGTGCTTCCTCCATCGCCCTGTTCGCCCGTGTCGGCGGCGGTATCTATACCAAAGCGGCTGACGTCGGTGCTGACCTGGTCGGTAAAGTTGAAGCCGGTATCCCCGAAGACGATCCCCGTAACCCCGCTACCATCGCGGATAACGTGGGCGACAACGTCGGCGACGTTGCCGGTATGGGCGCGGACCTTTTCGAATCCTATGTCGGATCCCTGATTTCCGCTCTTACGCTCGGCGTTGTATTCGCAGGCGAAGGCGCAGGCGTATTCAACAATTACGTTGTATTCCCGGTTCTGATCTCCGCTGTCGGCCTGATCGCTTCCATCATCGGCACGCTCTTCGTCCGTGGTAAGGAAGGCGGCAACCCGCAGACGGCTCTGAATACCGGTACCTATGTTTCCGCTATTGTTGTTATCGTTGTTGCGTTTATCGCCAGCGTCACGATGCTTGGCAGCCCGAACGCCGCAGTCGCGATTCTTTCCGGTATTGTTGTCGGCCTTCTGATCGGTAAACTTACCGAAATGTACACTTCCGACAAATACAAATACGTTAAGGAAATTGCCAGACAGTCTGAAACCGGCCCGGCTACGACCATTATCTCCGGTCTTGCCGTCGGTATGAGATCCACCGTTATTCCGATCCTCCTGATCTGCGTAGGTATTGCTGTTTCCTATGCGCTGATGGGTGTTTACGGAATCGCCCTTGCCGCTGTCGGTATGCTTTCCACCACCGGCATGACCGTTGCGGTTGACTCCTACGGCCCGATCGCCGACAACGCCGGCGGTATTGCCGAAATGAGCGGACTTCCCGAGGATGTCCGTGACATCACCGATAACCTCGACTCCGTCGGCAACACCACTGCTGCCATCGGTAAGGGATTCGCTATCGGATCTGCGGCTCTGACCGCTCTTGCCCTGTTCCAGTCCTTCGCGGATAAAGTGGACAAGGGAACGACCGAAGCGCTGTCCATCAACATTCTGGACGCGAAAGTTGTTATCGGTCTTCTGATCGGCGGCATGCTGACCTTCATCTTCTCCGCTCTGACCATGTCTTCCGTTTCGAAGGCTGCCAACGAGATGATCGAAGAAGTCCGCCGTCAGTTCAGAGAGATCTCCGGAATCATGGAAGGCACCGGCAAACCGGAATACGCAAAATGCGTTGCCATTTCCACGCAGGCTGCCCTGAAGCAGATGATCCTTCCGGCGGTTATCGCCATCGTTGTTCCGATCGTTGTCGGTATCCTCCTCGGCGTACAGAGCCTTGGCGGTATGCTGGCCGGCTCCCTGGTATCCGGTGTCCTGATGGCCATCTTCATGTCCAACGCCGGCGGTGCCTGGGATAACGCGAAGAAGTACATCGAAAGCGGCCATCACGGCGGCAAGCACTCCGAAGCTCATGCAGCGGGTGTTGTCGGCGATACCGTTGGCGATCCTTTCAAAGATACTTCAGGCCCGTCCATCAACATCCTGATCAAGCTGATGACCGTTGTATCTCTGGTGTTCATTCCCGCGTTCCTTGCCATCAACGGCGGAATGGGACTGTTCAACTTCTGATCCGGATTCAACCAAAAAATCAAGGGAAAAGGTATTCTCACCTTTTCCCTTTTTTATCAGCACAGGGGACGGGCGCTTTGTGCTGATCAACAGTACAGAGGGCACAGACACTTTGTGCTGTTTTATTTTTCTGCCAGAATCCGGAACATGGGCGTTGCGGTGTAATTGACTTTTTCTTCCTCTGACCATACGTTTTTCCAGATATCCCCGTCCGCTTCAGCGCTGCGGTAACCCAGCTCCAGCATACGGCGGACATCCCAGTACGGACGATCCTTCCGGGACATGGGAAGGCTTTCCGCAATCCGTTCCAT
>CADBNG010000249.1 GCA_902795985.1 uncultured Lachnospiraceae bacterium | reverse complement strand
GCCGTTTTGCTGTCCTCAGGTTCCTGATCCGGCTCTATTGCGGCTTCCAGTCCGGGTTCTTCCGGCTGTTCAGCCGTTTCGTCATCCGCTGCTGCCGGCTCAGGCCCTTCCGCAAGCCCCTCTTCGTCCGCTGGTTCACTGAACTCCGTTTCCGACTCCGGCTCTGGTTCAATTTCCTGTTTCTCTTCTGCCTGCTCCTCCGTCGGTGCGGTTTCTTCGATTTCAGCAGGTTCTGAAGCTTCCGGCCCGGCGGGTTCTTCAGCCGCAGGTCCTTCAGTCTCCTGAACGGGTTCAGCAGGAGCAGATACGGCCTCCGCTGCTGTTTCCGTTTCTTCCGGGACAGGCGCGGTTACTTCCGGAGCAGGTTCGGGCTCCTCCGGAGCCGCTGCGGATTCTTCCGGTACGAACGCCGGCTCTTCCGGTGCGCTCTCCGGTTCTTCGCAGACGGTTTCCGTTTCGCCGCTTATTTCTTCGCATGCCTCTCCGGCCGGTTCTTCATATACTTCCCCGCCGGCTTCTTCATACGTCTCACCGGCTGCTTCTTCTACCGCCTCCGCCTCTTCACGGCCCTCATCATTTGTTTCTTCGCAGATCTCCTCATTTCCCGGCTGAACCGTTTCCGCCTCATCCGCATGAACGGCCAGGCCAAAAAAGCTCATGCAGAAACAAAGCGGTATCAGCAAAAGCACTGCTGCCGCCGCCGTTCTTAATCTTTTCCGGATCATTTCCCCAGCTGTCTTCAAAAAAGAGTCTCCCTTCCGGCAGGTCATAATGTCATAAGGATCATGCGAGCAGGTCTTCTCCTTCTCCCATGGTGTGAATGCCGACTGCCGCCGCGTCTTCCAGATGGAAGGCCATCATTTTATGTCCGGTCTGCTCATTGTAAATATTGTGGAGATACGGCATGGCGTCCAGCATGGCTTCGGCATATTTCGGATCCGTCTCAAAAACGGCTTTCCCGGTATAACGCAGCCAGTAGCCGTCCGGTTTACAGGCCACGATCTCTGTCTTCGGGTTGGCCAGAAGCTGTCTGTATACGTTTTTAAAATCGCCGATCCCGAAGATCACCTTGCCGTCCATTTCGAGATGCGCCCCGAGCGGACGGCATTTAGGCTGGTCTCCGTCGACCGTTGCCAGGAAAAATACGCCTGCTTCCGTTAAAAGATCATTTACTTTACTCATGGTTTCTTCCTTCCAATTCAATGAAGTTTTTGATACAGGACGGACGAATCGTCCAGTGAATCCAGTACCAGGCCCGCTTCCAGCTCCAGCTCTTCCGGAACGTCCCCGGCCGCCTTGACGCTGATCACGTACAGGGCCTCCGCCGTTTCCAGAAAATACTCCCTGTCACAGATGACCTGGCCGAGGATCGTATATTGATAATCGGCCGCGTACAGCGATCTTCCGCCGGCATCCCGGACCAGTTCAAGCGGTTTTTTTACCTCCAGGCCAAACGGCGCGTAAGACGCCTCGATCAGGATTCCGTATGCCGCGGCGGCTTTCTCCGCGTCTTTGGACAGCTCATTCCTGGAGATCCCGATATATGGAGGAGACGGGCTGCCGTTCTCCGAGATCCTGCTGCAGATATAGACGCTGTGATGTTCGTCTTCCGTAAGCAGCCTGTCCTGCGGCAGTAGAAAAACGACGTTCAGGGGATCGTCGGCAAAAACGTCCAGCTGCCCGAATCCCGCGCTTTTCCGGGACCCGAACGAATATACCGCATCTTCCGCCGGCTTGTCCAGCGGCTTGGGCTGCGCCGCCTGATCCTGTATCTGTGCCGCCTGGCTATTTACCGCCTCAGATCCGGTCTGCGCGGAGGAGATCCCCTGCAGCGCTTCCTGCAGGCTGTTTTGGGCTTCAGCGACCGAAACGGCCGCTTTTTTCTCAAGTCCTATGACGTAAAGGTACATCGCCGTCATCAGGACTGCCGCCAGCGCCGTTGCCGCGACAATGATCTTAAACCACTTCTTATCCATTTTCTTTCATCATATCAAATAATGAGATCTGCTCATAATCGCGCTTTGCCGTCAGAGGCGGCGTCTTTTCCGATACCAGGAGCTTTTCCGCGCTGTCCGTATCAAAAAGCCACGGCCCGATTTCTTTTTCAGAAAGGATCAGCGGCATCCGGTCGTGGACCGGCAGCATGACCTCATCCGCCGGACGCGTCAGGATGACAAAGCGTTCTTCTTTCCCGAATGGGCGGAAAATGCCCGCCAGATACAGCACCGGCTCTTCCGGCCTGCGGAAAATGACCTTCCGGTGATCGTCCCTGGTCCATTCGTAAAACCCGCCTGCCGGGAACACGCACCGCGCCCGGCGGAACGCATCCGCAAAAGAAGGTTTTTCCCGGACGCTCTCCGTCCTGGCGTTGATGATCATCTGCCGGTTCTTTTCGAATCCCGGAAATCCCCACAAAAGCGGGACGGCTTTGGGGTCGGAACCGCCCGCGCCCGTCAGGGAAACGGCCGTCATGCCGGGTGTGATATCTCCCGTACGGAATGATTCCCGCAATTCCTTCAGCGCCGGAAAAGCTTTTTCCGCTTTCTCCTTCGCCTCTTCATCAATGTAAAATCTTCCGCACACGTCTTTCCGGTCCCTTCGTTTCTTTCCGTGTCCGGACGCTCCGGACTCCTTATTTATTATATAATGTGAAAGGATATGGTCAAAAGGCAAAAAAGTACCGGCATACCGGCAGCCGCGCAAAGCTTCCCCGGTCCTGCCGGACGCTGAAGGATCACATACTGCCATGCTTATTCAAAACGCGCTTGTTTATACGAAAGAACACAGTTTCCGGAAAGGGGATCTGCTCATCCGGGACGGGCGGCTTGTGCCTGAAGCCGGACAGTCTCCGCTTCCCGGAGAAGAGATCATCGACGCGGGAGGGCTGTACGCGCTGCCCGGGCTCGTGGATATCCATCTGCACGGCGCGGCCGGGCGTGATCTCTGCGACGCCGATCCTTCCTCCCTGCAGGCCATTGCCGCCTATGAAGCATCGCACGGAATACTGGCCTTCTGCCCCGCAGCCATGACCATTCCGGAACAGGAACTGGAAGCCGTCATGGAAACGGCCGCGGTTTATACGAACGGGTCCGGCGCAGATCTGGCCGG
>CADBNG010000248.1 GCA_902795985.1 uncultured Lachnospiraceae bacterium | reverse complement strand
CTCGTGATTGACGCGCTTTTCGGAACCGGCCTCAGGCGGGACATTACCGGAAAAACGGCGGAAATCATTGACCGGATCAACCTTGGTCCGGCTCCCGTCGTAGCAGTGGATATTCCTTCGGGACTGAGCGCGGACACCGGTCACATTCTCGGCACAGCCGTCGCGGCGGATATCACCGTGACTTTTCAGTATATGAAACGCGGACAGCTTCTCTGTGAAGGACCGTCCTGCTGCGGCGAATTATATGTGGAAGACATCGGCATTCTCCCCTCAGCCCTGGACGGCAAGCCCTTTGCCGAAGCCGTATCGGGAGAAGATTACGCGCTTCTTCCCGAAAGGGATGAAAGCGGAAACAAGGGCACTTTCGGAAAGCTGCTGGTCATCGCCGGATCCGAAACGATCTGCGGCGCGGCTTTTCTCTGCGCTAAGGCAGCCCTGCGCACCGGCATCGGTATGGTAAAGATTTTCACGTCGGAAGCAAACCGTACCGCATTGGCGGCACTGCTGCCCGAAGCGCTGATCACCACTTACCGGCAGGATACCGAAGACCTGAAAAAGCTGAAAGAGGATCTTGCCTGGGCGGACCACGTCCTGATCGGGCCGGGCATCGGAACCGATGAGTTTTCCAGAGAGCTGATGATCCGTTTTCTGGAGTGGAACCGTCTTCCGGCTGTTATGGATGCGGACGCCCTGAACCTGCTGTCCGCCAATCCGGATCTGTGGGAACGCATTCGGTTTGACTGCGTGATCACTCCCCATGCAGGAGAAATGTCCCGGCTTCTGGGCGTTGACGTGCCGGAGATCAAAAGCGACCCTGCCGGAACCGCGTCCCGTTTCGCTTCAGAGCATCAGGTAACCTGCGTGCTGAAAGATGCCGTGACGGTAACGGCCGGACCGGACGGCGCGCTCTGGATCAACCTTTCCGGCTGCAGCGCCCTCGCCAAGGCCGGCAGCGGCGATGTTCTTGCGGGAATGATTGCCGGCTACCGCACCCGTTACGGCGATTCCGACCTGCCTCTTGCCGCGCTGGCTGTCTATGAACACGGCATCGCCGGTGAGACAGCGGGAGAGAACATCGGTTATGATGCCGTCACCGCTTCGGAGCTGCTGGATTATATCGGATAATAATTCTAAAAGTAAGAATAAGAAGGAGATAAACGAACCATGTCCGGACATTCAAAATTTGCCAACATCAAGCACAAAAAGGAAAAGAACGACGCGAAGAAAGGCAAGGTATTCACCATCATCGGCCGTGAAATCGTGATCGCCGTAAAAGAGGGCGGACCGGATCCTGCCAATAACAGCAAACTGCGCGATGTCATCGCGAAGGCAAAGGCCAACAACATGCCGAACGACACGATCGAACGCGGCATCAAAAAGGCCAGCTCTTCCGGCGATACCAGCAACTACGAAAAGATCACCTACGAAGGCTACGGCCCCGGAGGCATCGCGATTATCGTTGAAACGCTGACGGATAACAAAAACCGTACGGCAGCTGACGTCCGCAGCGCCTTTACCAAAGGCGACGGAAACATCGGAACGCCCGGCTGTGTTTCCTTTATGTTTGATAAAAAAGGCCAGATCATCGTCTCCAAGGAAGACTACGAAGGAGACGCGGACGAACTCATGATGACCGCTCTGGACGCCGGCGCGGAAGATTTCCAGGAGGAAGAAGAATACTATGAGATCCTTACCGATCCCGATGATTTCTCCTCCGTACGCGAAGCCTTCGAACAGGCCGGGATTCCGATGAGCGAAGCCGACGTAACAATGATTCCGCAGAACTACATTGCCCTGACCGACGAAGCCCTGCTGAAGAACCTTCAGAGAACCCTGGATCTCCTGGAGGACAACGACGACGTACAGTATGTTTATACCAATCTTGACGAATAACAAAGGGAATCTGTTATGACCGTTATAAAAGCCTTAATCCTCGGTGTCGTATCCGGAATCACCGATTTCCTTCCGGTCAGTACGTCCGGCCATTTATCGCTGGTTTCCCATATTATGGGCGTCAGCACTGAGATCGACCTTTCGCTGCTGATCTATATCCATATCGGCACCCTGATATCGATTTTCCTGGTGTATTACAGCCAGATTTTCCGGTGCTTTTCGGAATTCATCGGGATTTTCTCGGATGCAGCGGCCAATCTGTCGCAGCTGTTCGGAGGAAAAAGAGGGGAGAAGACCTATCGAAAGATCGTAACGACCCATTACCGGAAGATGTCCCTGATGATCCTGATTGCCCTGATTCCGACCATTATCTTCGGGATCATTTCCGCCGGACTGAGCGAGTCTCTGATCGGAAACCTTCTGGCCTCCGGCATCGGTCTTCTGATTACGGCCCTTCTGCTTCTGGTTGCGTCCTTTTCGACGCATTTGTACAAGAAGCCCCATGAGGCCAAGTATTTTGACGCGGTCCTGGTCGGCGCTTTTCAGGGATTTTCCGGCTTTCCCGGCATTTCCCGGCTCGGAATGACGATTTCTTCCGGGTTTTTAAGCGGTTTTACGGCAAAATTCACCCTGCTGTTTTCCTTTGTGCTGGCCATTCCTTCCGTATTGGGCGCTTTCTTCTTTGAACTGATCCGTACAAAGTCGGCCGTTCCGGCGATCGGTATGGGATATACCGTCATTGCCATGTTTTCGGCCGCGATTGTCGGTTATTTTATACTGTCACTGCTGAAGAAATTCCTTCTTCCGCATTACACGAGAGTCTTCGCGCTGTATTGTCTGGTCATCGGCGCGGTCTCGATTATCATTTATCTGGTCTGATCCATTCATTCCGGATGTAGTACAGGGGTTGTTTTAAATGCCTTCGGGGAGTAAACAGAAAACATCAAATAACAAGGCCCGCAGCATGGGGAGCGGCGAACGGGCCGTTTCGGAACAGGAGAAGAAGCTGAAAAACGATATTCTTCTGATCGTTTTTCTTGCGGTTTCCGTTCTGATTCTTTTGTCCAATTTCGGACTGTGCGGCGCGGTCGGACGGTATGTCAGCCGTTTCCTTTTCGGTCTGTTCGGCTTTATTGCTTACATTGTACCGGTCATCCTGTTTTTCGCTGCCGCTTTTTTCATTGCGAACAAAGATATCCCGCATATCCGTCTCAAGGCGGTGGGGGCATGCGGCCTCTTTATTTCAATCGTATCCTTTCTTCAGCTTCTGATGATCGGATATGAAGAGGATGCGCGGATTCTTTCCTATTTTACCTACAGTTCGGAGGACCATCTGGGCGGCGGACTGATCGGCGGTATCATCGTTACCCTGCTGGGCAAACTGATCGGAACGACCGGCGCATATATTGTCATTATCGCGGCCATGATCGTTTTCGCGATTCTTATGACACAGCGGCCGCTTGTCACCGACGCGCGCCGGCGCAGTTCCATTGCCGTACAGAATGCCCGTACGCGCCATACGGAAAAAACGGTCCGCAGGAGAGAAAGAACTTCTTCCGGCGGAGTAGGAGATTACGATCTGAAAAAAGAACGGGAACTGGAAGGGATGGATGAACCGGTCCTTCCGGTAATCGAAGCCGAAGAAAACGATTTCACGGACACAGAACCCGAACCGCCCAGAAAAAAGACCCGTTCCCGACGTTCTTCCGGCACGCAGAAAGGATCGGATACGGCGGCTGCCGACACGAAGGATATCGCTGCGGAGATTGAAGCCTCCGCCACAGCCGGTACTTCCGAATACCGCTTCCCGCCGCTTTCGTTCCTGAAACAAGGCGGTAAAGGATCTTCGGCAGGCATGTCCTCCCAGATCCGCGCAACCGCTTTAAAGCTGCAGGAAACCCTGAATAATTTCGGAGTCAAAGCAACTGTTGTCAATGTCAGCAGCGGCCCGACGGTAACACGTTATGAACTTCAGCCGGAGCAGGGCGTTAAGGTCAGCCGTATTGTCGCCCTGTCGGATGATATCAAGCTGAACCTTGCCGCGGAAGACATCCGTATCGAAGCCCCGATCCCCGGTAAAGCCGCGGTGGGAATTGAAGTGCCGAACAAGACGAATGCCTCTGTGTTCCTCGGTGATCTGCTGAAAACCGAAGAATTCACCGGCTTCCGCTCGAAGCTCGCGTTTGCTGTCGGTAAAGATCTTGCCGGAAAGACGGTTGTAACGGACATCGCCAAAATGCCGCACCTGCTGATTGCCGGCGCTACCGGAAGCGGCAAATCCGTCTGCATCAATTCCCTGATCCTGAGCATCCTTTATAAAGCAACGCCGGAAGAGGTCCGTTTTATCATGATCGACCCGAAGGTTGTTGAGCTTTCGGTCTTCAATAATATTCCGCACCTTTATATCCCGGTCGTTACCGACCCGAAAAAAGCCTCCGGCGCGCTGAACTGGGCGGTTTCCGAAATGACAAACCGCTATAACAAATTCGCGGAATTCGGTGTCCGCGACATCAAAGGATATAATGAAAAGGTTTCCCGGATCGCCTCCGCGGCCAACGAAGAAGAGGAGCCGCCGAAAAAGCTTCCCCAGATTGTCATTATCATCGACGAGCTGGCGGATCTGATGATGGTCGCTCCCGGAGAAATCGAAGACGCGATTGTCCGCCTGACACAGCTTGCCCGGGCAGCCGGAATTCATCTGATCGTCGCCACCCAGAGGCCTTCCGTCAATGTTATCACCGGTCTGATCAAGGCCAATATGCCGTCCCGGATCGCCCTTTCCGTCGCGTCGGGTATCGATTCCCGTGTTATTATTGATATGAACGGGGCGGAAAAACTTCTCGGAAAAGGCGATATGTTGTTCTACCCGCAGGGATATCAGAAGCCGGCCCGCGTACAGGGCGCGTTCGTTTCCGATGAGGAAATTGAGAAAGTTGTCCGTTTTCTGATTGACCAGAAGGGAGAAGTCGAGTATGATTCCTCTATTCAGGAAAGCATCGATAATCATGTTTCCGGCGGTTCATCCGCGGAGAAGCCCTCGGATGAGCGGGATGTTTACTTTACCGAAGCCGGAAAATTCATTATAGAAAAAGACAAAGCCTCCATCGGAATGCTGCAGCGTATTTTTAAAATCGGTTTCAACCGGGCCGCCCGGATTATGGACCAGCTGGCCGACGCCGGCGTTGTAGGTCCGGAAGAAGGAACCAAGCCGCGCAAAATCCTGATGACGATGGAACAGTTTGAAAACTATCTGGAGGAAAACTGAACATGACCCAGTGCCCGAAATGTCTGACTGCAATACCGGACGGCGAAGTCGTCTGCCCTAAATGTGGTCATGAAATCCAGCTTGTCCCGGACTACGAGACCCTCGGAACATCCTACAAGGAACCGGAAATCCAGCCGGAAGAAGACCTGTCTGCCCAAACAGAGCAGGAGCTTCTGGAACAGGAAGATAAGTATTTCCGTAAAAACCGCAGACGGTCTGTTCTGATCATTCTTCTGGTCGCGGCCGCCTGTGCCGTAACCGTTTTTGCCCTGTACCGGTACTGGTATCATAATTCCGGAACTGTGAAAACGGAGCTGACCTCCGACGAGTATTATGATCAGGCGCTTTCCGCCTTCAACAGCCGCGAGTTTGAACATGCCAACGGTCTGGTCAGTGAAGCACTGACGCTGGATCCGGCCAATCTTAACGCATTGATTCTCAAAGCCCGTATTACCAATGAGCTTGGAAATAAATATGAGGCGATCGTCCAGTATAAGGATATCATTGCCTCAAATCCGGAAGCTGTGGAAGCGTATCGTTACCTGATAGAGATCTATCAGCTCGACAACGATTCCGACAGTATTAAT